>JAQICX010000146.1 GCA_027858345.1 Kiritimatiellia bacterium
CGTGAGATACGTCTTTCAGAACGTTTTTTCTATCAGAAAATAAAAGATATTTATACCACGAGCATAGATTATAACCCAAAAGATGAAAAGAGTATTGAGTTTTTCAAAATTGTGCAAAACAAATTGCTTTGGGCAATAAGCAGTCAAACGGCAGCTGAATTAGTCTATAGCAGAACAAATGCATCTTTGCCGCTAATGGGAATGCAATCTTATGACAAGAAAAATGTTGTAAAAATAAGAAAATCTGATGTCAGTATCGCCAAAAACTATTTGAACGAAGATGAAATTAAATTACTCGGCTTGCTTGTAGAACAATATTTAGCCTTTGCCGAAACTATGGCACAGCAACATACGCCAATGTATATGGCAGATTGGATTGAGCAATTAGATGTTATTTTAAAAATGAATAAAAGAGAATTGTTAAGTCGTGCCGGTGAAATATCACATCAAAAAGCAATTGAAAAATCTTCTGAAGAGTATAAGAAATATATATGTGAGCAAAAACAGATTGAAAAAGAGCAAAATCTTAAAGAACTAGAACAAGACATAAAAAAGATAAAAGCAAAAAAATGAAACTAACTTTTGAATCAGGCAAAGCAATAACAGCTTCGTTTTCCTGATAAGAAACATGAATATGTGGTGCTTTATGTTTTATCCATAAAGTATAAATGAATAATGATGCCATAAAACATTGAAATCACAGGCATAGTTGATTCTCTAAATTTATAAAAGTTCTTTATTAATTGACCTGCCAGCCATTAACAGGTTATCCTATTAAATATTGAAGCAATTCTATATCTAACCATCGCAACAGTCAAGTACAAAAAAAAAGACTAGCTAGCACTGCATATCTCAGAGCAAAGCATTTGCTGTTTTCGCTTTGCGGGACTGGCAAACCAGCTGTGTCCTGCATAGCCCAGCGGGCGAAGCATGGAAGGACACAAAGAAGAAAAGAGTTTGGAACCACGAAAGGCATCCACCTTCGCCATTCTGGACTACGGCGCGACAGGCATAAAGAGTGAAGGGGAAAACTAAAATTTTGAACACGTAGCACTTATCACGATTGTGAATCGATTAACGTTTTGTGGGTTTAAGTCTTTAGTCGAGAGTCCTTGGTCCTTGTATATTCTAAAATGTGCCAACGGTACATTTCATAAGAAGCCCAGCTACTGACTGACAAATATAATTTGTCAGGCAATAGCTGGAGAATGCAACCCTAGGAAACAACAAAGAGCAACGCTCTTTACCTACTCACGGTAGTGTATTTCGTAATGAAATGACTGTGTCCTGCATCATGTCCGCCGTAGCCTTTATTTATTAACTAATTGCAGCATATTATACCAAACTTGTATTAGATTCTATGGCCTTTGACAAACTTTCCACCATGTAGAGTGGTAGTGATATTAGCTGATACTCAACAGCTTCACCAGTGGTTGTTTTGACCTTCATATTTTGTGTAGAAGGAGGGTTTGTATCAAAGCGAACAGCTAGTTCTAGATTTTTACTCTGCATAAAAGCATGTAATGATTTCATTGAGCCGGCAGTTCCAGCTTTTACTTCAATAGGAATAATATGCCTTCCATGCTGAATAATGTAATCTATTTCTCCCTGACGTCCATTTGTTCGTTGCCAGTAAAACAATCGGGGTTCTTCAAATGGTGGTGGTATACATCGAAGATGTTGGCCGACAAACTGTTCGGCAAGTCCCCCTTTATTGGCCCATATAACCTTTGGCAGATCTGATAGAGTGAGCACAGATAGCCCTAGCTGGGCAGAAACTAAACCGATATCTACAGAGATTAGTTTGAATAATTGCTGACTAGTTTCTGCTCCCAACGGCAGACCATTGGAGGCTGTATGTTCAATACTATGGCAAACTCGAGCTAGTTCCAGTAATGTTGTCGCCGCTTTAATATTTTGATGCTTTATATCTGTTTCAACACGGCTATACATGAACCTACCACCTAGCTGACGCGGAACAGAATCCATTGCCCGACGCAAGAGGTCTGCTGATATATTTCCTCTGTATTTATTGAAATCATCACGATATGCTGCGATTAGATTTCGTTGATGTTGTAGGCATGCAGCTATGTCATTATTTGATATATACTCTGCCATGATTTCTGGCAATCCACCAATTAAGCAGTATTCGCTAAATAAAGCAAGGGTTTTATTATGAAGCCTTAAATTTAGTTCGCCAGATTCTGCAGCATATTCGAGAGCCAATCTCAGTTTGGCATTTCCTGAATTTTCTAGAAATTCATAGAATGATATTGGTTCAACATGGCAATAAGATGTTCGTCCAACCGGCATGCTGAAATTATGGTCTCGTAGTGTGAACTCCAGAAGAGAACCGGCAGTAATAACCGGGAGTTCTGGCATTTCCTCGTAAAACCACCGCAAGAATGCCAGCAATTGTGGTGTGGCCTGAATCTCATCTAGAAAAAGTAATGTTTTTTTAGGATCAATTGTTACACCAAGATCGGCTTCGAGATCAGAAATAGCCTGGCAAGGATCATTTTTGCGAAAATGTTCAGCATATTCAGGAAAACGCTCTAGATTAAGTTCGATCAGCTCTAACGAGTGTCGTTTAGCCAAATCACGAACTAACCATGTCTTGCCTACCTGTCTTGCCCCTCGCAATATCAACGGTTTTCGTTTAAGTGCGACAAGCCAATCATCCAAAAATTTAGATACAAATCGTTTCATAATATTTCCTTTCTAGTTCTATTATTTGAACAAATATCGCATATCAGACAACTTCTGTCAAGAACAACGTGTTGTTTTAAGAGAAAAACACAAAAACAACATGTTGTTTTTATGATTTTTCGTCACAAACAACAGGTTATTTTGCCAATAAGTATACTATAGGGGCTTCTTTTCAATTGCCTACACCTTGTTTAATGTTCTTTGCTGGAAACCTCGTCTCTCTTTAATTTAGCATTAATCCTTAAACATTAATGTTCTTCATAAATAAGATTAAGATTAAGAGCTGGCATGCTAAGCTTATAATAATGGTTAAGGATTAATTATTAATGGTTAATGTAAAACGCTGGCGACCTGTCCGCCAACCGTGTCCTGCGAAGCTTGCAAAGCGAAGAATGAAACTCCTCCCCGGCTATCCACGCCTTGCTGGATAGTCCCGCTCTGCGGGAGGAGGTGGCGATCCCGCTACTACTTTGCTTTTAGTCAAAAGCAAAGTGGTGGCGGGAGAGACGGAGGGGTCTTCATTCATCATTGGATGTTCCATGCGTCGCTTCGCTATGCAGGACACAAGTGGACGTGCTATCCACGCCTTGCGGGATAGTCCCGCAAAGCGTGGATTGGACGTTCTTCATCCTGATGTCACCTCGGGGCTTGCCCCCGTGGAGCCATGACTGATGTGCCAACGGTACATTTCATGAGAAGCCTTGTATGATACGTTTTAACTAATTAATGCATAAAAAGGTCTTGCCTTTATTATTATGTTTTCACATGATACTTGTATTAATTG
>JAQICX010000163.1 GCA_027858345.1 Kiritimatiellia bacterium
CAATTAATACAAGTATCATGTGAAAACATAATAATAAAGGCAAGACCTTTTTATGCATTAATTAGTTAAAACGTATCATACAAGGCTTCTCATGAAATGTACCGTTGGCACATCAGTCAAAACATTAGCCACCTACAAAGCAATAATCAGAATTGTTAACATGCATTGTTCCATAAACTTTTGGAACTATTGCTTATTTCATAGAAAAAGCAATAGAACAAAAGTTTCAATAGCGATGCATATTTTAGAGCAAAGCGACTTTCGTGTTTTTTTGTGCCTTTTTGTGGCTAAAATTCTTCTCTTTCTTAATTCTTTTAATCTGCGGACAAAAATTTTGTATTATTCATATAAATTCTGATAGTTGGGTGTTTTTTTGGAAAAAAAGTATTGATTGGTTGAAACATGTGAAGTGATTGTGTTATATTCTCCAAAAATTACTAATCCCTAAAATATGTAGGAGAAAAAATGGACTTTCCAAAGTTATCAGATGAGTTTATGCTCAAACGCCTTGCAATACCAGAAGGCAAAATTGATATGGTATTTGACACAGACACATACAACGAAATTGATGACCAATTTGCTGTTGTATACTCTTTGTTATCAACGGAAAAATTGAATGTAAAATCACTTTATGCAGCACCTTTTCATAACGACCGTTCAACAGGTCCTGAAGATGGCATGGAGAAAAGCTATGAAGAGATTTTGCGTTTGCTTGATCGTCTGAATATTTCTCCAGATGGTTTTGTATATAAAGGCAGTCGCTCCTTTATGAAAGATTTTACTCCTGTTGAAAGCGAAGTTGTTGATGACATTATTGCCAAAGCATATGAAGCTACAGATGATAAGCCTCTATATGTTGTTGCAATTGGGGCACCCACAAATGTTTCATCTGCAATATTAAAAGATCCTGAAATCATCAAAAAGATTGTTGTTGTATGGCTTGGTGGAAATGCTTTGAGTTGGCCTTCGGCACATGAATTTAACTTAAAGCAAGATATTTATGCTTCAAAAACACTTTTTGATTCAGGAGTGCCGTTGATACTTTTTCCATGCGCAGGAGTTGTTTCTCAGCTTCATACTACTTTGCCTGAAATGAAGGCTTATGTTAAAGGACAGGGAGCTATTGGCGATTATCTATATGAAATTTTTGAGGAGTACGTTGGTGATGGTCGGGGTAAGTCAAAGGTTCTATGGGATATGATAAATATTGCATGGCTTTTGAATCCTGCAGCAACATCTAGCGAAATTGTTCATGCTCCAATCTTGACATTTGATATGACATGGAGTTTTAGAAATGATCGTCATTTCATGAGAAATAATTCTTTCGTGAAGAGAGATGTTGTCTTTGGTGATTTCTTTGCGAGATTGGAAGCATTTGCGGCTGAGGAGACGGGGTAGAGACGCGATAAATCTCGTCTGTAAACACATAGGGCGGTCAAGCCGCAACCAAAGCTTGCGGAGCCAGCAGATTAAGGTTAAGATTAAGGTTAAGGTTGGAATAGCTCCGCAGGTATTTATTATAGGTGAGAACGTCCAACATCGACTGCGTCCTGCATAGCGAAGCGAAGCATGGAACGTCCAACATTCATTCGACCAACGGGAGAACAGCTTTAGTTCACCTAAAGCAACGATCCCGCAGAGCGGGAGAAAGTGGTCATTATGAATAAATAATTGCTTTGCAATTTAACGGGCTGACAGCCCATAATATAACAGCCCAGGGCAACGCCCTGGGGTTAATAAACAAGCAATGCTTGTACCTGCTCACGGCAGTGGATTTCGTAATGAAATGAAGAAAATATATAAAAAGTTGGCTCGCTGAGTTTTGATTTGTAAGTAATTGGTAATAAACACAATAGAAAAGTTCTAAAAAATAAACACCCATAAAAAACAAACCACGAAGTGAGGCTTTAGCATGCCTAAAGCAATGGAGCGTAGCGAAATGGCAACATGAAGGGTTGTAGTACACAGGATTGGAAGGGAGTGAGTTTGATGTTATCATATTATTTGTGTAGATTTGGAAAGAATAGTGTTTTTTATGCTGTTATCATGCTGTTGGTGCTTGGTGGGAGCGTGATGGCTACACCAAATTTTCAGGTTGATATGAACTATCCGAATCTTGGCTTAAAGATGCGGACTTTGTCGTCCTCAAATCCAGAACCTTTGTCTCAGCCTACAATATACACATATATGTATACCAAGGGTGATTTTTCAAAAAAGATCAAAATGTATGATCCATTTGAAATTTGGTATGCTGATCAGCATGGCGGACAGTGGCGAGATTCAAAAGGCAATGTTTTTATCATTGCCCAACCAAAAAACATGTTGCCAAAGTTTAAAGCCAAGCATATACTTTTTGAGGATTATCAAAAAAGTATTGATACAGGCAAATTCAATCTTGATGTGAACAGAACAGATGAACTAGAGAGCTGGATTAAAGATTTTTGTAAGCTTGATGTTTCAGGTGTTGAGGTTGTTAAGACACGTTCTTTTGATCTGCAGAACTGCATGTTTTATTCAACTTCTGATCCAAGCACATTGGTATATTCATTCAGTTTGAAACCTAAAGGTTTAGGTACAAGAATTCCGGAGACATATGTTGCAGTCCTGCAGGTTTTTGATGGAACATCTCCAAAAAAAGCACGTCAAAGCTTTGAAAATCAATTTCTTAGGAGTGTTCGGTCGTTGCCTAAAAATATGCGATATCCCTCAAATTATACTGTTGGACAGAAAATGGAGAATGTGGAAGACGATAGTCCCAGTTCACTTGCTGCCGCAAAGAGTCTGGAAAATATGGATGGCTGGTGGTCTCAAAGAGTTGGTGATTATATTTTTGTTTCTGACATAAAAAACAGCAAGGGCAGAAAACTAATAAGCTTTTTGGAGTATACAATGCCGGTGATTCGAAAGGCTTTTGTTGAGGCTATTCCTCCAATAAAAAAAATTAGTGATGTCAGTGTCATTAGAATCTTTGAGAAGCCGGAAGGATATCGACAGCATTTAGATTCCATTGGTGAGTGGACAACAGGTGTTTGGCAACCTGCAAAGCGTGAATTGACTGTTTTATATCAAAGCCGAGATCAGGAGAAAAGTATTGAAACCATTATCCATGAGGCATTGCATCAATATCTGTTTTATGCAACAGATATGATTCAGAATGCACCATGGTTCAATGAAGGATATGCCTGTTTTTTTCAAACAGCTGTAGTAACATCAAAGGGTACAAAGGTATTGATTCTTGAACAGAAGGCCTACGTTGATTATATCACAAAGAACTTAAATAGAATTTCTGCCCACCTACCGATATTAATCACTAAGGATTATGAGGCGTTTTATGAACCTGATGTTCGACAGTTGAATTATGTTGCAGCATGGAGTCTGGTATATTTTCTGCAGAAAAACAGGTCTAGTAGTTCTAAACTTTATGAGTCGATTTTACCTGATTATCTGGAAGCCTTGAAGAGAGATAAAAATTATTCCAAAGCAACTGAATATGCTTTTAGGAATGTTGATATGATGAGGTTTCAACAAGATTTCCAACGTTTTTGGAAGAGAGATCGATATAGTGCTGCCCGGTATACGCCTTTTGAGAGTCTTTGAGTAGGTAGTGTTACAATTATATGAAAAAGATGAAATAATTTGAGCCACGGATTGACACTGATTTTCACGGAAAAAAGAAAAGAATTTTAGCCACAAAAAGGCACAAAAGACACAAAGAAGAAAAGAGTTTGGAACCACGAAAGGCACGAAAAAACACGAAAGTAAGAGTTTTGTAAAGCTTATTTCAGCAGAGCTGAAATCACGGTCTTCCACAGTGTTTTTGTTTAAGCATGCGAGCATGCTGCACCGAACACTCTGAAATCCCAATCGACTAGCATCGAATAAGCTCTAAAAATCAGGCGAACCAAAAGTTTTATGGAACAATGCATGTTAGCATTCAGATTAAAGCTCCTTGCGAGCGAGAGCATGTAGGCATGGGTTTAAGCCCGTGGAGATAAGTCTGAAAAATAATTTATTATGACGATGAGGACTGATTAGCTCCTCCCCGGCTGTCCACGCCTTGCGGGATAGTCCCGCTCTGCGGGAGGAGGTGTTTGAGGAACGAGACCCTGCTGGCAATATAATATTAAACTGCACAATGGGAGGGTCAGCGTCCCCGCTGACAGAAAAGCTATCCAACCGAAAAATCAAGGTCTCGTCTGTACAGGAGAGATATAGCTTGCAATTGGTGGGGTTTGTTGGTATATTTGAAGTTAAGATTTAAACTCATTTATTTCATTTTTCTATTTCTAAGTGAATACGGTTTAGGTGACCATCTATTACTATTGGGAGAAAATGTGCCGCCAGAAGCAAAGCGAATATCTTCGATCGTGTAAAACGCTTGAGGATTAAACTCTTTAATATGGGTTATTACTGGAGATAATTGTGATCTTTTTATCACAGTATACAGCAACCTTACAGGACCTGTAGCTCCGGTTGCTTCTACTACTGTGACACTAAAACCATCGTTTCTTAGAAAGTCAACAAGATCAGAAGCACTAAGTCGTGTTATCACTTGCAATACAATCTTTCCCATAGCCAGCTTCTCTTCAATAATAATTCCAATATAGTTTCCGATGGCAAATCCAGATGCATATGCTACATAGTTTGCTACATTTGTTAAGTTTTGCATAACCTGACCAATAGCAATTAGCCAAATCAGTACTTCAAAGAATCCGAGGACTGGTGCCAGTCGTTTCATCCCTTTAGATACCATTATAATTCTTAGCGTTCCAATGGAAACATCTAGAATTCGAGCCATACAAATGAGAAGTGGGACAAATATCAAAGTAAAGATTGGAGAGTTCATTAGTTCATTCATTATATTTTCCTTTTATTTTAGGTTCTTTTAAATTTTGTGTGTTCTTTTTAGAGCGATACAACAGTTGTTAGTTTATAGTTAAGAAATTTCCGAGCCCACGGTACTCGGCTACAGGGCTAATTATCCAATCTACCATTAACATGCAAAGTCGACACTGTAGCCGCATCGCCTCGGCGCGGGAATACTAGGCTCACGCCAGTGAGTTTTTTGTCTTAATCCCGTCTTGCGGGATTACTGGTTCTAGCTGTGAAACTGCAATTTAACCATTAACCTACAAAGTTTAAGCTGTAACCGAGGTCATATGGCTTCACTTTTTAAGCTACGCCTCAAATGACAGACCTCGAACATTTTTCCCCGACCTCTTCAGCCTTCGCTCTTCGAGACTACGGCTCGACAAGTCTGAGGTCGGCGACAGGCGGTATGTTTGAAAACTAACCTTCATTATCTTTGTCTTGTAGATTATTATTATACAAAGAGTTATCTTGATTTGTCCCTAGAGGTGGGAAGATGTTGTCTTTTTTATCAAAATATATTGTTTGTTATTGAAAAAACTCTTGTATTTTGAAGAGTAGCTTAGTGTTGTTGAGTTTGCGGAGCTATATTTTGGTATACTCTGTAACTCTAATATTGTTACCATCATATGTTTTTCAGAGGAATCTTTCAAGTTAAAACTCTGCTCTTGTTAATAAATCTATTTTTTAGGTTGAGTCATTGCATGACGGCATAGCCGCCTGTCTGCGTGAGTACACGAACAGGCAGGCAACCAAAAGAGATTCTCGCGCAGAGGCACGAAGAGCACAAAGAAGAAAAAATAAGAAAAATTAGCCACAAAGAGGCATCCGTCTTCGCAGCAAGCTGGCTACGGTGCGACAGGCAAGATGGCACAAAGAAGAGAAGATTTTTTACCACGAAAGGCACGAAAAGACACGAAAATAAGAAATGTATGCTGTATTTAATATGAGCAGAGCTCATATGTAAATTCAGCACACAGCTAATCGCTTTAAAAGAGTAAGAGTTTTAGTCAGCTAATTACGCAAATTAGCACTAATTAAAAGAAGATTTTTAACCACGGAATACACTGAAAACACGGAAAAGAGAGGGATAGTCAACGAATTACGCAGATTTGCTCTAATTTTAGAAGAATGTGCTGCCATTAGGCCTTGCATTGATATTGGAGCGAAGCGAATTCGAAGTCTCGCAGAGAAACTTTGCACTTAGCACGTATCACTTAGCACTGCTGGCAAAGCCAGCTGCAAAACCTATGGCAACACAAGTTTAAATCGTTTTGGGGGAGAAGGATAGTAACGCAAGCTTCTAGCTCGCAGGTCTTGGGGTAACGCAAGCTTCCAGGTTAGGTCATTACGCTTCGCTTCATTACTGTCGCAGGCTCCAGCTGTACTCCCGCTGGTCGTATGCAAGTGTGAAGAACGCTACAAGCTGGAAGCATGTGCTACCACAAGACGCTACAACGAGGATCGTTGTGCTACCCAAAAGAAACGCACGCTTCTGGTTCGCAGGTTGGGGTAACGCAACGATCCTCGTTGCAGTGCAATAGACAGGTGATTATATGAAGGTGTTGGACGATAACTTGGAATCATCCATAGAAGGTTTCGTGGAACATGAAAATGATTAGGTATATTATGCCGGCAACTGCGATAATGCCGGTGACGACTTCGCCTAGATATTCATATTTGTAAAGTCTTTGAGAGTTGCCCCAAAAATATTTGAAATGAATGCCCGCAGCAGCTGCAAGAAATATTACACCTAGGACGATGGCTTGTAAGCCTTCTAACTCGTACCCTTCTCCGCCATGACGACCAGGAATGAATCCTCTTTGATTCTTGAAGCAGATGATTGCAATCAACAATGGTAACATTGGCGCAGCAATGCCACCAGCCCATTTTGCAAATGCACATCCAGCGGGGGTGTTTGATAATTTTTCAGTTGTGAACTCTGGTGTTTCTCTATTCATTGCTATGCTCCTTACAGTTAATATCAACACTAATTTTTTGGTGATTATATTAAAGACATATGAAATGTCAAACTTTTTATGGGTTATGATAAAAAAGGTATCGCATTTCCTGTTATTTTTTTGTACAATATGGAGCAATAATATTATGACAAAAAATGAAAGATGAATTTTAATTATGTTAGATGAAAACAAGGATCAAAATAAAGATCAAAAAGACGGACAAGACGGAGATAAAAAGCCATTTAAGCCATCTCCAGCCAAAACTTTTATTTTGTGGATTTTAATTTTGGGCGGATTTATTCTGCTGGCTCGGACATTCACAAAAGATGGAGCGATGACACCCACAGAGACTATATCCGTTTCGCAGTTTAAAAAGAATGTTGAAGCAGGAGAGGTTACGTCCTGTGAACTATCAAATGACATGTCTGGGGGAAAGTATTTTTCTTATGAGACAGTTTCTGATGATATTAATGCCAAACCTGTAAAGTATCGTGTCTATGTAGACCAGATGTTCAGCTCTGAAATTGCCTCATTTTTGAACGAGCAGGGTGTTGAGTTTGGTGTTGCCAAACCTGAGAATCGTATGGTTTGGGATGTTCTTGGAACCATGATTCCGATTATTCTAATCTTTGGTGTTTTATATTTTCTAATAACCAGACAGATGAAAAATGCTGGTAGTGGTGCGATGAGTTTCGGGAAAAGTCGTGCAAAACTATTAAAGGCTGATACACACAAGGTATCATTTAAGGATGTTGCCGGGATTGATGAGGCTCAGGAAGAGTTACAGGAAGTTGTTGAGTTTTTGAGGGATCCACATAGGTTTCAAAGTCTTGGAGGAAAGATTCCTAAGGGTGTTTTATTGGCGGGACCTCCGGGGACAGGTAAAACACTTCTTGCAAAGGCTATTGCCGGCGAGGCTGGCGTTCCATTTTTCAGTATCAGTGGTTCTGACTTTGTTGAAATGTTTGTTGGTGTTGGTGCATCGCGTGTTAGAGATATGTTTATACAGGGCAAGAAGAGTGCTCCATGTCTAATTTTTATTGATGAAATTGATGCCGTTGGCAGAAGCCGTTTCTCAGGAATTGGCGGGGGGCATGATGAACGCGAACAAACCTTGAATGCTTTACTTGTTGAGATGGATGGTTTTGAAAGTACTGAGGGTGTGATTATTATTGCAGCTACAAATAGACCTGATGTTTTAGATTTGGCACTTCTTCGTCCTGGACGTTTTGACCGTCAGATTGCAATCGATCTTCCAAATGTTGACGGAAGAGCCAAGATCCTTGAGATTCATTCAAAGAACATTACAATTGCCCCCGATATTGATTTGAGAAAAGTTGCCAGGGGTACAGCAGGATTTTCAGGTGCTGATTTGGCAAACCTTCTGAACGAGGCTGCAATTCTTGCTGCAAGAGAAGGCAAAGAGGCTGTTGACCTTCTAGCACTATATGAAGCAAGGGATAAGGTCTGTTGGGGGCGTGAGCGTCACGGCAAAATTCTTGATGAAAAGGAAAAGAGGATTACAGCATTTCATGAGTCTGGTCATGCAGTTGTGATGGAGTTGACAGAAGAGAGTGAACCACTTCATAAGATTACTATTGTCCCACGTGGTATGGCATATCTTGGTGCTACAATGCAGCTGCCTGAAAAAGATCGCTATATGGAAGGCAAAATCAAGATGTTGAGTACGATCACAAGTTTTATGGGTGGTCGAGTTGCAGAAGAACTTATTTTTGGAGATATTACATCTGGTGCCAGTTCGGACTTGAAGCAGGCTACTCATATTGCACATCTGATGGTTTGTGCCTGGGGAATGAGCGAAAAGCTTGGACCAAGAACTTTTGGTTCAAACGATGAAGTTACATTCCTGGGACGTGAAGTTTCAAGAAGTGTAGACTTTAGTGAAGAGACCTCTAAGGTGATTGATGAGGAAGTTGCCAAAATTATCAAGGGCTGTTATGCCGATGCTAAGAAATATCTGCAGGAAAACATTGAAACTTTGAATAAGGTTGCGGAGCTGTTGCTGGTTGAAGAGACTGTTGATGGCTGTGTTGTTAAGGAAATTCTTGAGATTGGAAGACCTTTGACTATTGAGGAACGTCTTGAAAAGCTGGCGAAGGAAGAAGCAGAGAATCCAAAGGTAGAAGAGCCTGTGGTTGCAGAGGTGGATGAAGGGCCTGTGGTTGAAGAGGCTAAGGTCGAAGATAAAGAAGAAGCTGTGGAAGAAGCAGAAGCAGTGGCTGAAGAGGCGGTGTTGGATAAGTAATTTTTAGGGAACACCCCTCCCACCTCGCATCCGCCTTCGCAGTGTCTGACTATGGTGCGACAGGTGCGAGGTGACCTCCTCCCGCCTTGCGGGACTAGCAAAGCCAGCCGGGGAGGAGCTTGGTTATGCGAAGAATATGGCAGGGGAAGAGATTGCGGTGGTTGAAGCTTGATGAGAGATGCGATAAATCTCGTCTGTACAGACGAGGATTGGATGTTGGGTATGAGAGATTGGAAATGTGGACAATTTGATTTGCCTGTTAATGGTGATATGCCATTGATTATGGGCGTTTTGAATGTTACACCTGATTCTTTTTCTGATGGGGGTTGCTTTGTTGATGTTGATGTTGCCGTTGCACATGCCGCTGATATGATTGCTCATGGTGCAGCCATTATTGATGTTGGTGGAGAATCGACTCGTCCGGGAGCTGAACCGGTTTTGGCTGCTGAAGAAATTTGGAGGGTTGAACCTGTTATTAGAGAAGTCTCAAAGCTTGGATTTCCTGTTTCTATTGACACTTTTAAGGCAGAAACTGCCATACGAGCAATTGAGGCTGGAGCTTCAATTGTAAATGACATATCGGGGTTAGAAGATGATTCAGGTATGATTGATGTGATATGCACTCATGATGTAGGCGTGGTTGTCATGCATAAGCAGGGTGTTCCGGCTACCATGCAGGAATCGCCCGAGTATGATGATATTGTCGATGATGTGATAGGTTATCTGCAGCAGCGAGTTGAGTTTCTGGTTGAACGTGGAGTGAGTAGGGATAGAATATGTGTTGATCCTGGTATTGGCTTTGGCAAATTGCTTGAGCACAACTTGGCTCTTCTTAGAAATATTGATTTGCTTAGGGATCGAACTGGGTGTCCGGTGCTTGTAGGGCTATCCCGCAAAAGTATGATTGGGCAGATTACGGGGTGTAAGGTGGATGATAGGCTGGCAGGAAGTCTGGCCGGATTATGTTTTTGTATGACAAAAGGGGTTGATATCATGAGGGTTCATGATGTTAAGGAATCAGTCGATGCTGCGAAGATGATTAGTCAATTGTCAATTTTTACTGGCTGAGCCAGTAGTACTAAGTAATAAGTGTTACGTGATAAGTCTAAAAAACTGTAAAAGGTGAATTGTAAACTGTAAACGATTGTGTTGCTTTGCAACCTATTAATTTTTAGATTAAGAGAAAGAGCCGAATTTGTCCTTCACTCTCGGCGTTCCTAGAAAACAGAAAACGAACAACGAATGACTAAAAACTGTACACTGTGAACTTTTTGTAGAATTTATAAATAAGAAAATAGGTCTGAAAAGAGTGTGAAACTTTTGACAGAACGTAAAATGATGTAGGAGAATGAAATAATGAATCTTGATTTTATATATGCTATTCCGTTGTATATAACTTTTTCGAGTATCGTCCAAGTCTTGGTTCTATCAATGATATTTTATTATATATTAATATTTTTGAAAGGAACAAGGGGGGCCCAAATCTTGTTGGGTATGGTGATTTTTATTATTGTATTGATTTCTCTTACTAACTTTTTTCACTTGGAGAGTTTGAATTGGATTTTGGCTCGAATTTCTGTTTATTTATCATTGGCCTTTCTTGTGATTTTTCAGCCTGAGATTCGGAGAGCTCTTGCGGAGCTTGGTCGTCAGCCTGTTTTCACAGTCAATACTGCTACTAAAACAGGACTTGATAATATAGTCAGTGCTGTTACGAGTCTTGCCGAGAAGAGGGTTGGATGTCTGATTGCAATTGAACGTGAAAAAGATTCACAGAATATTCGTGAGAGTGGCGTGATGCTGGATGCACCTGTTATTTCTGAGTTGATTCAAACTATATTTTATCCTAAGACACCACTTCATGATGGCGGATTGATTATTGGTGATAACAAAATAAAGGCTGCAAAATGTATTTTTCCATTGTCTCAGAATCAGGACCTATTTAAACAGCTTGGCACTCGTCATAGAGCTGCAGTTGGCATGTCTGAAGAGTATGACTGTGTTGTTATTGTTGTGTCAGAGGAAACTGGTTCAATATCTGTTTCATACAGAGGCCGTTTGAGTCGTGGTATGAATCAAGAAAAATTGCGTAGATTTTTGGATGCTTTGCTTTTCAAAGACAAAAGGAATAGTGTCTGGAAGAGGGCTCAAGCTCAGTTGGATTTAACCCCAGAGGGAATTGCAAAAACTGAGAACACAAGCAAGAGCGGGGAATAAAATATGAAAAAAATCATGAAGAGAGTCAAAATATTTTTTACAACAAATTGGTATTTGAAGATATTGGCTGTTGTTTTGGCTTCTGTAACATTTTTTACAATTGAGAGATCGACAAGGTTTGAAGTTTCTTATACCATTCCTGTTGAAATTAAGATTGAAGAAACAGGATTGGCAATTTTGGAGCAAGATACTCGCAAGATTGAAGTTGTCTTTCGGGGAACTCAGGAAGATTTACGTAAGCTGCAGCCTGAAAACTTAAGGGCGGTCATAAAGCCAACTGGTACACTTCAAACTTCAGAGCCATCTAAGTTGAAAATATATCCAAAGAATATTGATGCGGGACGTTTTGTTAAGATTGTTGATATTATACCTTCTTATGTGAATATCACTTTTAGTGAAGAGGGAACAAAGCAGGTCTTTATTGCTAAGCCTCAAACAGTTGGAAAACCATTTTTTGGTGTTGCAGAGTTAGAATATTCTCCAAACTATACTGTTGTAACAGGTCCTGAGCAACGACTGCCTTCTCTAAATATTCTGGCAACAGAGCCGGTGGATATTGATGGTCGAGTTGCATCTTTTTCAAAGACAGTCAAAATATTGCATGCAAATGCAGATTGGATTTCCGAGGTGAATCCTGAATATGTGACCGTCAAGGTAAATATTATATCTAAGCATGAGACAAAGATTTTTGAAGATTTACCAATAAAGATTGTTAGTAATCCAAATTCAAAGAACTCAGCAATGGTTATGCCGCAAACTGCAAATGTGACACTTCAGGCTCGGGAAGAGATTATCAATAAGATTGTCAAGGATGAAATATCAATCTTTGTGGATGTGACATCATTTACGGAAACGGGTGAGTATGAGGTGCCTTTAAGTATTTTTTTGCCAGAGGATGAGGACATTAATAAAACAGTTGAACCAAGTACTGTTAAGATAACTTTTAAAGCGGGGACAGAATAGTAATGGCGAGAGTGAATCAAAAAGTTCAAAACAGTGAAAACAAAAAAGCGATTAAATGTTTTATAGGCATTGTTCTTTTAGGGTCATCAATTTTTTCAATTCTGAGTTTTATTTCCTATGACTGGCACGATATTGCACGCTTGCATGCACCACCCAATAATCCAACAGCAAATGTTATTGGACCAATAGGTGCATATTCCACATATTTTTTGCTCCATATAATAGGTTTTGCATCCTTTTTGATTCCACTGTGGCTTCTGATTTTTGGCATAAGAATGACTTTTTTCCCTAGCAAAAGGGTTACTAGCCATTTTCTTTGGTGTATGAGTTTGACTTTGTCTGTATCTCTTTTGATAGAGTGGAATCGTGATATATGGACTGATCTTTTGCAGTATTTTAATTTGGCAGATCCTGGTGGGGTTGTTCAGTATTATTTTGTTGATGGACTGCTTGTTAAGTATTTGAGCGTAGTTGGTTCGGGAATTCTTCTGTTTCTCTTTTTGGTTATATCGTTGATAATGTTTGTTGGATATCGCAACATTCTTACTCTCTTCAAATTTTTTGGGAGAGCAATTATGTGGTTGTTTGATCATAGTATTAAAGTTATTGAGAGAATTGGCTCTGATAAGCCATATGAGTTTGTGGATGATCAACCGGAGCCTATATCTTCAAGAACACCGAGAATAAAAAGGACTATTCGTCCTCAAAACGTAGAGCGTATTCGTCCAATTGATAACAATAGTATCACACGACCTGCAACAGTTGTTAAGCCTCCTGAGGAGAAGAAAAAGCTCAAACCGATGCCGGAACTCTTTAACAATAAAAATAAGAAGGTAGATAAAAAGGCGGACAAAAAGGAAGAAGAGTTGTTTACTCCTAAATCAATGAATTCCAGTTCGGCTGGTAACTATGTTTTACCACCCATGTCTATTTTGCAGCAGATACCTGCTTCAGCAACAGACCCGGTTAAGGTTGATACAAACTTGACATCCCAGATCATTGAAGAGACATTAAGTGAATTTAACATACCAGTAGAAGTTACCCATGCAGATGTTGGACCAGTTGTTACAAATTATGAAATGATTCCTGCAAGGGGCGTGAAACTGCAGAGGATTGGTGACTTGAGTAATAATCTTAAGATGGCTTTATCAGCTACATCAATTCGAATTCTGGCACCAATTCCTGGAAGAAATGTTGTCGGTATTGAAGTTCCAAATCCAAATTCAAAGATGGTTTTCTTGAGACAGTTGCTTGAAGGTGATGCTTTGAGTAAGAAGAGGATACACTTGCCGCTATTTTTAGGAAAAGATGTCAGCGGCAAAGATTTGGTTGCAGATCTTGCTGATATGCCGCACTTGCTGATTGCTGGTGCAACAGGTGCTGGTAAATCTGTTTCATTGAATTCAATCCTAACAGGACTATTGATGACCAGACGACCAGAGGAACTTCGTTTGATACTTGTTGACCCTAAACGAGTTGAATTTACTGAATATAATCACCTTCCACATCTGGTGGTTCCTGTTATTACTGATCCTAAAAAAGTTGCAGTTGGTCTCAGATGGGCTATTAATGAAATGGACAAGCGATACAAGATGTTCCAGAAAGCTAAGGTTAAGAATATTGTTGGTTTTAACACAAGAAATGTTGAGATTCAGCCAGAACTTTTTGAGTTGGATGAACCAGCAAAGCCAAAGTCAGGAGATGATTTGCCTGAAAAATTGCCATATATTACAATTATTATTGATGAAATTGCTGATATTATGATGGTTGACGGCAATGAAGTTGAAAATGCTATTGCCAGACTGGCACAGTTATCTCGTGCTGTTGGTATACATATGATTTTGGCAACGCAGAGACCTAGTGTGAATGTTATTACAGGAACAATTAAGGCAAACATTCCTGGACGTATTGCATTTCAGGTTGCTCAGAAGAATGATAGTAGAACAATTCTTGATGCTTCAGGTGCAGATGCGCTGATTGGCAAAGGAGATATGCTGTTCCTCAATCCAAGATCAAAGAATTTAGTGAGAGCTCAAGGTGCATTTAGTCCAGATGAAGATATTGCAACTGTTACTGCATTTATAAGAGAACAGGCAAAGCCTGAGTATGATACAGGCATGAAGGCTGAGATTGACAAGCCTATTCCAGAGGACGGCAAAAAAAGTGGATCTGCACCAAGTAGTAGTGGTGGTGGAAGCAGCGTGCTATCAGATGAAATAGATATGAGTGACGACCCGCTTATTGAAAAAGCTCTTGATATTATTCGTGAGACTAGAAGAGCTTCGACTTCTTCCCTTCAAAGGCGTCTTAGAATTGGTTATACACGTGCGGGTAGAATTATTGATACATTGCAGGACAAAGGAATTGTTGGACCTCCTAAAGGTTCTGAACCACGAGAAATTCTTGTTGATTTAGATGGCGATATACCAACAAATGATTCAGAATTACCCGAAGATGACGATTCTGAAACGGATGATGATATTATGGAAACAGACTTAGAAGATAATGATTTTGACAACGATGATTTAGTATAGAGAAAGGGATATGTAATTATGGCACTTGGACAAGTTTTAAAAGAGGCTCGCGAGAGCAAAGATCTGACGGTTTCAGAAGTTGCAGTTATCACAAGAATGACTTCACAAATTGTTTCTGAAATTGAAAAAGAAGATTTTCACAGGTTTACAGCCGGGTTATACTGGAGAAGTTATATCAAGTTATATGCAGAGACAATGAATGTTGATCCTGAACCACTGCTTGAAGAATTTATGGTTCTTTTTAATGGCAAAGCTAAAACTAAGGCTACTGAACAAAAGCCGACTCCTGTTAAGAAGAGAGATTTCAATATTTTTCCAACAGGTGAGACTGCTTTAGAAAAGATTGATAAGAAGAAAATCAGTGATAACTTAGATGGTTACAAAGAGAAGATGGAAAGCTTTAACAAGAAGGCAGGTCCTGCTCTAAAAAAGGCATCCTCAAAAGCAGTAGCCACTTCAAAGCAATTGTTAGTAAAACTATCTGGAGGTTTCAAAAAACTCAGTGAGCTTAAGCCCGTATATCTTTACAGTGCACTGGGTGTTGTTGTCGGTGTAATTATTATTACCATTGCTGTTTCATCTTTTAAATCATATAGAAAAAATAACCCAAAAACTATTAACGAAGTAGTGGTCACGGATGTCCGTGCGGGCATAGAAGTTCCTGAACCATATTTTGATAATTAATTGTGGTGAAAGACAAAACAACTTCGCAGAGAAAATTAAGAATTACAAGTTTATTAATATGATGAAAGAAAAGATAACAGTAGGTTTTATAAATTTAGGATGTGCAAAGAATCTAGTTGATTCAGAAGTAATGGCTGGTCAGCTGATTCAAGATGGCTATGCACTGGCTGCTTCTCCCGACACAGCCGATGTTGTTGTTGTCAACACCTGTTCATTTATCAGAGATGCACGTGAAGAGTCATTTGAGGTAATTGCTGAGGTAATTGAACTTAAATCAGAGTTTCCTGATAAAAAATTGATAGTTACTGGCTGTTTAACGCAGAGATATCAAAAAGATTTTGCTGATGTCAACCCTGATATTGATGCCTTTATAGGTCTTGATGATTTACCTATGATTTCTAAAATTGTTGCGGAAATCACATCGGATACGAACAAACAAATTTACGAAATATCCACAGAAAATCCAACAAAAGTTTTTGAACCAACCCTGCCTGGATTGTCATTTTCCGGTAATAGTTTTTCCTATATAAAAATTGCCGAGGGGTGCACTCATCGTTGTGCTTTTTGTGCAATTCCAAATATTCGCGGGAAGCATCGCTCTCGAACCATAGATAGCATTGTTGGAGAGGCTGAAGCAATTCTTGAAAATGGAATTAAAGAGATAAACCTGATTTCGCAGGATACAACATTCTATGGCAATGACCTAAAGGATGGTTCCGATCTCCCTAAGCTTATGCGTGCCATCAGCAATATTGGAGGCGATTTTAAACTTCGCGTGTTGTACTGTTATCCTGACAAGCAACTTGAAGAGATATTGGAAACAATGGGTGAGTTACCACAAGCATGTCACTATCTTGATATTCCAATTCAGCACAGTCATCCGGAGATTCTTGAAGCAATGGATCGAAAACAGACAATTGAGTTTGTTGAAAAAATACCTGAAATGGCTCGAAAAATCTTACCAGATATAACATTGCGGACAACATGTCTCCTTGGTTTCCCTGGAGAGAGAAAAGAGCACATAGACCATTTAATGGATTACATTGAAAAATCTCGGTTTGACCATATGGGCTCATTTATATTTTCGGCAGAGGAGGGGACTCCTGCATACGACATGGGCAATGTTCCTTCTGTAAAGGAAACGCTTAAATATCAGGAACAGCTGATGCAGCTTCAGATGCAGATTGTTGCAGAGAAACTTGAGTCAAAAATTGGACAGAAAGATCGAGTTTTACTCGTTGGTCGCTCAATTGAGGAGCCGGATGTATGGATTGCAAGGTCGGATGGTCAAGCACCTGACGTTGATAGCTGCACATATGTTGTGGGAGCAGAGCATATTAAACTGCCAGATTTTATCGAGGTTGAATACACTGATATTGCTGAATATGACTTGGTTGCAAAAGCGAGAGTAGAGTAATATATCGAGAACAACAGTTATTATTATAGCGAATGAAAGTGTTCTTTTGTAGTCAGAGAGGCTTGCCGAACGGTTATCGTTGTCGTAATCGTAATAGGAGATGGAATGGGTTTTGGACATGAAAAACTTGATGTATATAAGGTGGCTTTAAAGTATGTTGCTTGGGTTTATAATTTATGCAAAAGATTGAAAGGTATGGATCGTCATGCTCGTGATCAGATTTTGCGAGCATCTCAATCTATTGCACTAAATAGGGCTTCCTGTTTAATGCAAGATTGCGTATATTTTTGTGCTAAGATGATTTCGCCTTTAGCCCGCTAAAGGTAACTCATTGCAGTGCAAAAAGATGCGTGATATTGCATTATAAATTCAGAAAATGCATAAACTTTTAATATTAGGTTATCAAACCTTGCAGATATATGTTAATTATATTTTATAAAGAATTCTAAATATGCGTTTTATGAATTGAACAGGATGCCCTAAATGATGCCTTAACGCGACCTAGCTTTAAGCCTAAGCAAATCAATCAAATGACTTTTCTCTTCGGAAACAATCTGATTGATTTTTTGATACTCTTCACCATCCAAAGCACCTGAAATTCCAAGAAAGAAAATTATGGAATCCTTCTCTCGTTCAATAGCAAAATCAACAGCACTTAAAAAGTTGACCTCCGCCCAATTCTTTTCTTTACCTTCAAGAGTAAATACAAACTCTGTTGACAAAGCCTTAATATATGTTTCAGAGAGTTCATCAAGTTCAACATCTTCTGTAAAGGTTGCAGCAAGCTCTTCAAACACTTTTTCATGCTCATACTCTTGAGCTGCCAACTCTTCAAGAAACTCTCTTGCTGCGGAATCTGAAACAGAAGAAGCCACTTCTTTATAGAAAGCAGCTCCATTCTTTTCAAGTTGAACCGCAATTACAAAAGCTTCACTAATGTTAAATTGCTTATTCATATTTATTACCAATTCTCTCCTAAAATTTCAAAATGAGCTTGAGGATGAGCACATGCAGGACACATTTTTGGAGCTTCCTCTGCTTCATGCAGATAACCACAGTTAAGACAACGCCAAATAACCTTACCGTTACGCTTGAATACTTTGCCGGAATCAACGTTAGCCTTTAACTCATTATAACGCTTTTCATGTTGTTTCTCTGCAACAGTAATAGATCTGAAAATTACTGCAATAGCATTAAAACCTTCAGCCTCGGCTGTGTTTGCAAATTCAGGATACATTTCTGTCCACTCATAATACTCGCCACCAGCTGCAGCTTCAAGGTTTTCTGATGTTGTGCCGATTACCCCGGCAGGAAACGAAGCTGAAATTTCAACTTCACCACCTTCAAGAAGTTTAAACAATCTTTTTGCGTGTTCTTTTTCCTGGTTAGCTGTTTCTGTGAAAATATTAGATATCTGCTCTAATCCTTCTTTTTTTGCCTGACTGGCAAAATAAGTATATCTATTTCTAGCTTGAGACTCTCCTGCAAAAGCAGTAAGAATGTTTTTCTCGGTTTGAGATCCTTTTAGTTCCATGGTGATTTACCTTTCTTCTTGAATTAAATACTAAACAGAAGCACTTAAATTTTGTGTTTAAATACTTTGATTTGAAACATTGAAGTTATTATACATTATTACTTAGAATTTATAAAGAAAAAAACAAACAAATCTATATCTTCCCTTAATTCTTCGATTATTTCACTTTATGAGAACGAGGACGTTCTCGCTCCCAAACTTGCAAATTAATATTGTCTTGTAGGAATGGGAGCGACGATGTCCCCATCGTCATTAAAAATATTTTTCATCGGTCAGCGACCGACGGATATGCCGTCATGCAATGACTCAACCGAAAAATCAAGAAAATTAAGGTGATTGAAGATTTTTTAGTTGAAATATTTTGGATTATCTATAATAATAAGTGATAGTAAATTACAATAATCTTTCAGAAAAAAAATCAACATGAAAAAAATTTTAATTATAGTATCAGCGATGATACTGGTTGTTATTGCAGCAGCCGGAATATTTATAATGACATTTACAATTGATGAGATGGAAATCGAAAAAGTATCAATTAAAAAAAACAAAAGCGCTAAAAAGCAACCTGAAGCAATTGTATGGCACCAACAAACAGGTGTGGAACAACCCATTTTACCTTCGTCTAACAACACAAACATTCCAACGGTCAATTTTGGCGAGCAACCTCCTGAGCAAACTGTAAATTTTCAACAATCAGCCAGCGAAGAACGCAAAAAACGTTGGCAGGAAAGAATGGACAATCCTGAGTTCAAGAAAAAAATGGAAGAACGGGAGCGTTCCATGCTATCAAACAAGTATAAATCACTATTTAATTATTTGGAGCTAACCCAGGAAAAAAAAGATGAATTTTATCAGGCAATTATCGATCAGAATAATTCTTTTCGCGAAATGGGGGTGCGAATTTTTGGAAATGTCTCAAATGGGGTTACTGAAGAGAACATAGAAGATGTTAAAAATATAAAAGAAGAGTATCTTAGAGCCATGGAAGGCATTCTTGGTGCCGATGATTATGGTGTTTATATTCAATATGAGCAGACTGAACCGGAACGTGAACAAGTGGAAAGGTTAGAAAAAGAGCTCAGCAATACTAAGTCAGAACCCCTATCTAGCGAACAGCAGGATGAATTGATAACAGCAATGTACAACGCACGAAAAAACATCGATGTTTATGTTCTAACAAAAGTTGATGATTTGCCTGATGATGATTTCCTAAAGGGGGACAACCTTGAAAAGCAATTGAACGGTTTGGATAAACTTGCAGAAAACTATATTGCACAAGCATCCGAAATATTATCAGCAGGACAACTAACTCAATTCGAACGATCTGTTGCTGAGCACACTGAACGCCAAAAAAAAGCAATCAACTTTGTCGCCAATCGAACCAAATAATAGCGAAAATTAGTTCACAGTACACAGTGTACAGTACACAGCAAAAGAGTACTACGTGATACGGGCTAGAGCATTGAACAAATGAAACGCTGTAAAGATTTTATTCGAGGACGACGTTGGGCTTAAAAAAAAATCAAGTAATAGCAGGCCTATTGCGTATTTTTTTGAAAGATTCAACGGAA
>JAQICX010000002.1 GCA_027858345.1 Kiritimatiellia bacterium
CGTGAGATACGTCTTTCAGAACGTTTTTTCTATCAGAAAATAAAAGATATTTATACCACGAGCATAGATTATAACCCAAAAGATGAAAAGAGTATTGAGTTTTTCAAAATTGTGCAAAATAAATTGCTTTGGGCAATAAGCAGTCAAACGGCAGCTGAATTAGTCTATCGCAGAACAAATGCATCTCTTCCTCTAATGGGAATGCAATCTTATGACAAGAAAAATGTTGTAAAAATAAGAAAATCCGATGTCAGTATCGCCAAAAACTATTTGAATGAAGATGAAATTAAATTACTCGGATTGCTTGTAGAACAATACTTAGCCTTTGCTGAAACTATGGCACAGCAACATACGCCGATGTATATGGCAGATTGGATTAAGCAATTAGATGTTATTTTAACAATGAATAAAAGAGAATTGTTAAGCCATGCAGGTGAAATATCACATCAAAAAGCAATTGAAAAATCGTCTGAAGAGTATAATAAATATATATATGAACAGAAACAGATTGAAAAAGAGCAAAATCTTAAAGAACTAGAACAAGACATAAAAAAGATAAAAGCAAAAAAATGAAATTAACTTTTGAATCAGACCTGCAATATCAGCAAGAAGCTATAAAATCAATTACCGCATTGTTTGAAGGTCAACCACCTCAGGATTCTGTTGATGAATATAACTTCAAGAAAGAAGAAGGCATTTTAAACTTGATCAACGGCATCGGCAACAAACTGGTATTGTCAGAAGGTCAGATTCTAAAAAACTTACAGGCAATACAGTCCGAGAACGAAGTTAATAAATCTGCCGAGCTTGACGGAATGAACTTTTCCGTTGAGATGGAAACAGGTACAGGTAAAACTTATGTGTATTTGCGTACCATATATGAACTGTTTACTCAGTACGGATTTAAAAAATTTGTCATTGTTGTTCCATCTGTGGCTATTCGGGAAGGTGTATTAAAGAATCTTGAAATCACTCACGAGCATTTTCAAAACCTGTACGACAACTGCCCTATCCATTTTCAGGTATACGACAGTTCAAAAGTTTCTGCCCTGCGTGGTTTTGCTTCAGGAAATACAATTGAAGTATTAGTAATTAATATTGATTCCTTTGCCAAAGATGAAAACATCATTAACAAGCCAAACGATAAATTAAATGGTCAGAATCCCATTGGATTTATCCAGTCAACAAATCCTTTTGTAATTGTTGACGAACCCCAGAATATGGAAACAGAAAAGCGTATTTCTGCAATTGAAAATTTAAATCCTCTTTGTACATTACGTTATTCAGCAACACATAAAAACAAATATAATTTAACTTACAGCCTTAACCCTGTAAAAGCTTATGACTTGGGCCTAGTAAAGCAAATTGAGGTTGATTCTATTGTTGAAGAAAACTCATTTAATGATGCTTTTATATCAGTCGATGCTATCAAAGCAACCAAAACAAAAGTAACCGCAAAACTATCAATTAATGTAAATGACAAAGGTGCCGTAAAGAAAAAAGCCGTTAATGTAAAGGTTGGAGATGAGCTTTACAACCTTTCAAACGAACGCGAGATATATAAAGACGGTTACATTATTGAAGAAATAGATGCATCAAACAACTGTATTTCTCTTTCAAATGGTAATATCCTTTACAAAGGAGACTCGCAAGGCGGATTGACAGATGAAGTAATGAAATTTCAGATTCAAAAAGCCATTGAAGAACATTTGAAAAAGGAGCTGCGCTTAAACCCAAAAGGCATAAAAGTCTTATCACTGTTTTTTGTTGACAAAGTTGCCAATTATAGGCAATACGATGCCGATGGCAATCCCGTAAAAGGTAAATTTGCAGAATGGTTTGAAGAAATCTACAAGGAATTCACTTCAAAACCAGTTTTTCTGGAACTAGATAAACACCCTGTAGCAGAAGTACATAACGGCTATTTTTCGCAGGATAGAAAAGGAAAACTAAAAGACACATCAGGCGAAACCAAGGCAGACGACGACACCTATAACTTAATCATGAAAGATAAAGAAAAGCTTTTAGATATTCACACTCCCCTACGTTTTATCTTTTCACACTCTGCTCTGCGGGAAGGCTGGGATAATCCTAATGTATTCCAGATTTGCACTCTAAACGAAACAAAATCAGAAATGAAAAAACGCCAAGAGATCGGGCGTGGTTTGCGTTTGTCGGTTAACCAAAACGGAAACCGTATTTATGACCAGAATATAAACAAACTAACCATAATTGCTAACGAAGCTTATGACGATTTTGCAAAGACTCTACAGCAAGAAATAGAAGAAGATTGCGGAGTTGAATTTACAGGCAGAATTAAAAACAAAATAGAACGAACAGCTATCAAATATCGTAAAGGATTTGAAGTCGACCCACGTTTTCTTGAGATTTGGGAAAAACTAAAAAAGAAAACCACCTATCGTGTTGATTATGATACAAACGATCTGATTGTAGTAGCAGCAAAAGCGATTAAAGATTTACCAGAAATTAAAGCTCCTTCAATCCGTTCAACCAAAGTATCGATTCAAATGAGCGACGAGGGCGTTGATACAAATTATGTTGGTGACAAAATAGAATCTTATGACGCTTATTCTTGGAAAATTCCTGATGTTTTAGGCTACATTCAAAGCAAGTCCGAATTAACACGCTCTACAATTCATGAAATACTTGTAAAATCTGGACGCATCGGTGATATTCTAGTAAATCCTCAATTGTTCCTTGATTTATCTTCGCAAGCAATCAGAAGAACCTTGTATTCATTAATGATTGATGGAATCAAGTATCAAAAAATCGGTGACTCCAATTATGAAATGGCATTGTTCGAAGCACAGGAACTTGAAATTTATTTGAATGAATTCACTTTTAATCTTTCAGATAATTCAAAAACTATTTATGAAGAATTTGTCCCATTAGACTCTAAAGTAGAGAGCCGATTTGCAAAAGACTGTGAAACAAGCGAACAAATAAGATTCTACTTCAAGCTCCCTAATTGGTTTAAAATTCCGACACCGATTGGCAACTACAATCCAGACTGGGCAGTGGTTTTTGAAGACGATAAAAAAATCTATTTTGTAGCCGAAACCAAAGATACAGGTACAATTCCAGTTGATGTGAAAAAACTGAAAACAGATGAACAATTAAAAATCAAATGCGGCAAAGCTCATTTCAAAGAATTTGAGAATTTGGAATATGAAGTAGTCAGCACAGTCAGTGAATTGATAAATTAGAGATAGTTCACCTGATAACATATAGAGGTTTACAAATGATGAGCGTGAATACTATCTTCGTCTTGTGGCAAAAGAAAAACTGAGCAAACGGGAACTGGAACGGCAGATTGATGTATCTTTGTTTGAACACAGCAGAATAGAAACAAAACTCTCACCGCCGGTGAGAGAATTGCATCCCGATATCAATCTGGCATTAAAAATGCCTATTTTCTTGAGTTCTTGGGACTTCCAGAAGTTCACAGCGAAAATGATCTTTTTCAAAAACAAGAGAGAAGCACAATGCATTCCTAAAAGAATTGGGGCTCCCTCCTATTTAGATCATTAACAAAACATAAATGATTTTAAGAATTTTTGAAATTATTTTTCTTTCTTGGAAAATTCTTCTTGTATTTAGTTAAATATTGATGTATTATTTACACCATTTGATGCAACAGTTACATCAAATGATGCATAATTAGGGCTTACTGTTTAATGTGAGAATGCCTGAGATTTTGCTATAAGACACTTTCGCCTTTAGCTCGCGGTCCCGCCTTGCGGGATCCCGCTCTGCGGGATACTTGTTGCATAGCAAAAGGTTAGGTGTTATCGCATTACAGATTCATAAATTGTATTAAATTTATATTATAGTCCTTCTGCAAGCTTTTGATCTAAATGTGCAAAAAAACCTTGCATTTTAGCATGCAAAAGAAAGCATTAATATTTACCAATACGTTAGTTATGAATTAAACAGGATGCCCTAATTAGGAGTTTAAAATATGATAGAAGTACTACTTGGATCAACAAGTTGCGAGCAAGTTTTGCTCTATATACTTAATAGAGAGGAAGGATATCCGCGAGAGATAGCCCGATTTTTCAATGTTGACTACAGACCAATTCGTAATCAACTAGATAAACTTGAAGCAGGCGGCATTTTGTGCAGTCGTTCTGTAGGTCGAACACTTTTGTATTCTTTTAATCCCCGCTGCCCTTACTTAAAGGAACTAAAATCTCTTTTGCAAAAGGTCATGACGTTTTGCCCGGACGACATGAAAGAAATGCTTGTTATGAATAGGCGCAGACCCAGACGACAAGGAAAACCGTTGTGAAACCAGTTGCCCAAATGACTAGAGCTGATCTTGGTGCATATGTTCAGGAGCACCTTAGAACAAAAGGTATTGATGTCGTTCTTAGCGGAGGAGCATGCGTTGCTATTTATAGCCATGACAAGTACGTTTCCATGGATTTGGATATGATCCACACCTCTCTAATAAAACCAAAACGCAAAAACATTCGTGAAGCGATGAGCGAACTAGATTTTATTGAAGATGGTCGTTACTTTAAACATGGTGATACAAATCTATTCGTCGAGTTTCCTCCAGGACCACCGGCTGTAGGTGAAGAGCCGGTAAAAGAAATTATAGAACGCCAAGAAACAACTGGAATCCTTAAAATTATATCTCCTACCGATTGCGTGAAAGATCGTTTAACAGGTTTCTATTATGACAACGATTTGCAATGTCTAGATCAGGCAATTCTAGTAGCACAAGATAATCAAGTTGATATTAACGAGGTTGAGCGATGGTCAAAGCAAGAAGGTGAACTGAAAAAGTTCAGCCAGATACGGGAAAAATTATGCAAAAACGAATTTCTTTAATTTTAACATGCCTTATTTTCTGTATAGCGCCAATACATTTTTTTGTCCCAGGCAACATTAGTCTTATACTTTTATTTAGTAGCATATTATTGATGCTCATTGTAGTTTTCATATACTTTACAAGCAAAGGAAACGTAAAGCTCAAACTCTTATTAATTGCAGTTGCAGGAGTGATCCTAAACAGTTTACTTACCCACTAAGAATAAATATGATTAATATAACAAACAACAAAGAAGGTAAGAAGTTTCGAATGCGACCTCATATACTTTTTTGCATCTTAACAATATCAATATTTGTTGCATTCCATTTGAAAGTCTGCCCAAAATTCATTTCAATCTATGCAGACTTGGGATTAACTTTACCACTAGCAACAAAGATAGTTACTTCATGGATATATATACCATTTGGAATATTTATGTTATTAATACCTGCAATAATCTCATTCCTAACCAAACGAAATTTCATCTCACGTTATTGTCTCGTCATCTTAGGAATGCTGGCATTTGCAACCATAAGCCTTATTCTGCCACTAGACATCATAATGACAGGAATACCTACTAGTCAATAAGTATCATATCAACATTGCAGGTGTAACCATAGTTTTTCGGTTGAAAGGAAAAGCATGCATTTGAGTTAACAAAATAAAGCATTAAAATTTC
Source organism: Kiritimatiellia bacterium (assembly GCA_027858345.1). Lineage (GTDB taxonomy): Bacteria > Verrucomicrobiota > Kiritimatiellia > JAQICX01 > JAQICX01 > JAQICX01. The sequence continues at coordinate 5,520 of JAQICX010000002.1, forward strand.
AACTTTTACTTTTTTCCATGCGTCGATCTGCGAGCTATGCAGGACACGGTGGGTGATAAAGTGAAAAATATTATTTTATGACAACGAGGACGTTGTCGCTCCCAGCATGCAAACAACCGTTGTCTTGGAAAAACGGGAGCGGGAATGTCCTCATTGCCATAACTACGTTCAACCAAAAAATCAAGGGGTGTAAAATACCCCAACCTTTCTTCTTGCATAGAGCAGCTGTTTTAGTTTAAACCAAAAAGATGGGAGAACTCACTTTAAAGAATTGCCTTTCACATGGAAAGATTATATCATTCTCTGTAAATCTTTATTCTTATAATCTAAAGGAGATGCTTAATGAAATCGGACCAGATAGCTGTAAGTCCATGTTCAAATCCAGAAATGGATATTGATGAAGTTCTTCAGGCTTATTCCGCTATGGGATACACCAACTTTGAGGTATTCACATCCTGGGCAAAAAGTGCCTTTAACTACCATCTTTCACCTAAGTTATATCTGGGAAAGCTATAAAAGCATGGTGCTATATGAGTCAATTAATGAATCAATCAAATCAGGCATGCCTGTTGAGGTGAAATATGAACAAATATAAATTACAACGTGACATTTTAATTGAAGACGGTTACGACATTGTGGTAGCAGGAGGAGGACCAGCAGGAAGCGCAGCGGCAATCTGTGCTGCACGACTGGGGGCAAAAGTGCTACTTGTTGAAGCAACAGGTTGCCTCGGCGGTATGGGTACATCAGGATTGGTCACGGCTTTCGACCCTATGGCTGATGGAGAGAAGGGATTGGTCGGAGGCTTAATGCGGGAAATAGTCGAAACCCTATATGAACGTGGAGAACTGGGACCACAAGTAACTCCGGATTTCTGGCGAAAAAACTACCATTGCTGGACTCAATACAAAGTTGAAGGTCTAAAGAAACTTCTAGATGAGCTAACAGATGACGCAGGCGTCGAGGTTCGTCTATTCACAACGGTAATCGAAGCAGATGCAGATGCAAACACGATAAACGGCATAGTTATCCACAATATTGAAGGACTAAAATATATTAAAGCCAAGACATTCATCGACTGCACAGGAGATGGAGTATTAGCAGATTTATGCAATGCTGAATGCCGTACAAATCCTGAGTTCATGCCCGGTACACTTTGTTCTCTTCATGCAGGGATAAATTGGGAAAAGCTAAGAAAACAAAATCAGCACAAACTGCTGGAGCAAGCTATAAAAGAGGGTCACTTTACACAACCAGATCGCCACCTTCCAGGCATGACACGTGTCGGCAATGCAATTGGCTATCTCAACGGAGGACACCTGTTCGGCAAAGATGCACTAACATGCAAAGGCAGAAGTGAAGGCATGGCTCTTGGAAGAAAACTTGTCAAAGAGTATGTCGACTTCTATCGTAAGTATGCAGATGGATGTCAGGACATAGAACTAGTCATAACAGCTGCACTCATGGGAGTGCGTGAGACTCGACGTATTGTCGGGGAATATGAACTGACATTTGAAGACTACATCGCACGCCGGCAGTTTCCAGATCAGATTGGTGTATTTAATAAATTTGTAGACATTCACGTGCGCAACTGTACAGACAAAGAATATGAGCGTTTTTTGAAAGAAAAAGATGATATCGGACGTCTCGGTGTAGGCGAATGTTTCGGCATTCCATATGGAATTATCGTACCAAAAGGATGGAATAATCTTTGGGTTGCCGGACGATGCAATTCTTCAGATATTCAAGTGCATGGATCAATCCGTGTTATGCCAGCAGCGGCCATGATGGGACAAGCTGCAGGAACAGCGGCTGTGCAGGCAATCAGGACTTCTCAATCAGCCTTCGACATTGACACAAATGAACTTGTGGCAACACTAAGACAACAAGGTGCGTATCTTCCTTAAGCTGGCAAAGCCAGCTGCTCAAACTTTATATTAAACAGTAAGCCCTATTTAAGATTTTATATTGTTTGATAAATCATAATTATATAAGTCTGCACGTTAAATAGATAGTTATAATTATTTTAATTTACAAATATGGGGGAAGATATGAAATGTGATGTAGACCAGGAATTATGCATAGGCTGTGGAATATGCGAAGAGACGTGCCCCGAGGTATTCAAAATAGTTGATAATAAAGCTTTCGTTATACTAGATCTTGTTCCTATAGCATCAGAGTCAGACGCTTTATCGGCAGAAGAAGGATGCCCTGTTCAGGTGATTTCACATAAAGATTGGTAAGTGAATTACTAATATTCTATTGTTTTTCAGACATGTCAAAATTAATTGTCATCAGATTAAATAAATATGATAAGGATTAAAAAAATTAAAGTTATTGCAATGTTTTTTCTAATTGCGTTTTCATATATTTATGCAGAAGATAATACTGATGCACCATTTTATTTTGGGGTGCTACAGAGTAAAGAAAAAAATCTTCAGAAGAATCGCGAAATCGGAGCTAATATTGTTGTAGTTGAACTTGGTTGGAACAGAGCGGAACCGAAGCCTGGCGAATTCTCCACCAACTATTTTGCGAAGATCGAAAACAAAATAGAGACACGTCGTAAACTCGGGTACGTGATCTCACTTGATCTTGGTTTTCAGTATCCACCAAAGTGGATATTTAAGCTACCTAACGCACGCTACGCAAATCAGTATGGACAACCTTTTTCCTCTGAACAAATTGGTAAAGATGTGCCGAATGCCGTATTCAGTCAGACCGTGCGAGACCGTCAAAAGGCCTACATGGAAGAGGTCTTCAAACACCTCGGCACAGACTTTGCGTTGATACGCCTTGGCTGGATGAAATACGGAGAAATAGCTTATCCTATCAACAAATATGGGGACAAAAAAAACTGTTACTGGGGCTTCGACGACATTGCGCAAGGGAAAGCCGTGGGACTAGCGGAAGGTCTGTCTCCTTGCCCCGTACCCGGCTGGATTCCTGGCACCCAGAGTTTGGCTCACACGAAGGCAAAAACATTTTTAGACTGGTATATCGGTGCATTGCAGAACTATCATGATTGGCAAATCGAAACAGTCAGAACATTCACTTCAGCTCCATTGGCCATGTTGTATCCATCTTGGGGCATGCGCCCTGGAGGCATCGAAAAAGCAGTTGGTGCTGACCTCGACGGAAGCACCCATTCGGAGATAACCGGAGAAGTACAAAGAGGACTGGACTTTAAGCGTCTAGTTTCAGGCATATCGGACACCAACGTTTATGTTTACTGCACTTGGATCGATTCATCTCCAAAGTTTAGTAAAGACAGCAGTGATGATTCTGCCAGTTGGTCACCAGCCCATTATCTTGCCTCGCTCGCTGCAGAACATCAGCCTCCTTTGCAAGTATGGGGAGAAAATACAGGCGGTGGTGATATGAAAACCGTGGAACTCTGTTTTGATCGTATTAAGGAATACAACTACAGAGGATTTTTATGGGCATTTGAACACCAGCTATACGATGGGGAAAAACCGGAGATTGAAGATTTAAAATCATACATAGATTCTCGTTAAGGTTCTGTCAAAAGTTTCGTGCTCTTGTCAAACCCCTACAATAGTTATTGGTTTTTAGCTAAGAAACTCCCGAGCCCACGGGACTCGGCTACAGGGCTCAACAAAAAGTCAACGGTTAAACTGCAATTTCTACGATGTAGTCGCGCCCCTCGGGCTCAGGAATTTTCCGGGAACGCTAAGCTTGAAGGAACAACTCGGGTCTTAATCAGTTATTTAGGGCTATCAAGCATTAAATTGGTGGGCAACAGTTAGACAAACAAGGAAAAACGGTCGCCTCAACTATGTATAGAAACCTGTTTGTATGCCCTGAATTTGTGAGATTAGGGAGATTTTTGGTTAATCATGACAGGAAACAACAGTAAAAGTCATTAAAATCGATTTTTATTATTATTTTTTATGGACAAAATGTTTTTTTTTGTTTATGATTAAGTTAATTATTGTTAATGATAATCATTGATAAATTAAATTAATTAAGAAAGGAATGCTATTCATATGAAAAAAGCATTAATAGTATTGGCAGTAGCAATGTTGTCAATTAGTGTGTTCACACAGAGTGCAGTGGCTCAAGAAAAAGGTCGTGGCGGTGCAATGGGCTTTATTGCTGGTTGCTGTTTTGGTATCAGAGCGGCGGGCGCATACAATGACGGAAAAGAAATACAATGGAGAGAGTGGTGTACACTTATTCCATACGTCAGTATTGTCTTCTCAATCTGGAATGGCGTTGATGGTATGCAAGGCGTAACCACAGCTGATTTGGCTGAAAAATATGGTTCTATATATTATTAATTTGAAAGGATTTTTATAATGAAGAAATTACTAATTTTATTGGTAGCTGTAATGGTAACATTAGGCTCCGTAAATCAAACAGTCGCAGCAGAGCAAAGTCGTGGTGGTGCAATGGGATTTATTGCTGGATGTTGTTTTGGTATCAGAAGTGCTGGTGCATATAATGATGGCAAAGAAATTCATTGGAGAGAATGGGTTATGCTTGTTCCATTCGTAAATATTGTATTTGCCGTTATGAATGGTATTGATGGCATGGACGGTACTACTACCGCTGACCTAGCCGAACAATATGGCTCTACATATTATTAATAAATAATATGAAAATATTTCGAATATTTGTAAAAAGGAACCTAATTCTTGTTGGGTTCCTTTTTTATTTTCTACACACCTTTGCTATTGTAGCTCAAACAGTCCAAAGCAAGGATGTAACAACCAAGCTTATTAAACAATTTGCAAAAGATGCAAATTGGAAAAATTGTTATGTCGAAGCGATGAGGGCTGATATTTCATATCCCGAAAATCAAGAGTTCAAATATTATAAGGCCATGTCGGCACTTAAGCTGAATAAAAACAACGAAGAATCTCTTGAAACATTATACAAAATTTACACATCAACCAATTTGCCAACGTCCAACAGAACAAAAACATTGGCCGCATATGAATATGGTAGAGAGCAGTGGAAACAAGCCAATGATAAACAGGCATTTGACGGGGTAACATACACATTTTATAATACCAAGAGTCCAGAACTATTCATACTATCAGGATGTGCACTTTTTCAATTTGCATCAGACTTTCCCCAATATAAGAAAGACAATCCTGATTTATATATGCAGATAAATAGTTCACGCGATTTATGGAACGCGAAATACTTCACACTTTCAAAGGTAGAGATTAAACACGAAAACACAGGGTTAATAACCAAGGCTGGAAAAGGATTTATAACATTTTACCGTACACAGATTGGTCCTGCAATTGGTGATAGATGTGTACTACAGCCAAGTTGCTCAGAATATTTCAAACAAAACCTGAATGCACATGGAATTGTTGCTTTGCCAATGCAGACCGACCGATTTTTTAGGGAGCCTGATATGGCTCACCGAAGTAGTAATGTCATAATTGTCAATGGAAAAGTTAAACATACTGATCCTATCTCAGACCATGACTTCTGGTTTGAGAAAAAATAAGTCATAAGAAAGAGGTATTAGCCACTGATTAAAACGGATTTTCACGGATAAAGAAAAAAAGAATTTTTACCAAGAAGTGCTTAGGGGGGGGGCTAGCCGCCTGTCTGCGTGAGTACACGAACAGGCAGGCAACCAAAAAAGGTTCTCGCACGAAGGCACAAAGAACGCAAAGAAAAAGATAAATGGATCAAGAACATCCAACATCGTTGAATGAACACCCCTCCCACCTCGCAGGCGAGGTGACCTCCTCCCGCAGAGCGGGACTAGCGAGCTAGCCGGGGAGGAGCTTTGGCGGACTAAGGCTGATTGGCAGGCACCACACCTGTAGCGTCGGGCGTTGACCGACGAAAGGTCGGTGTTTCCACCGACCTTTTAAATTGTGAATTACTGTTTTTTTTGTGGTAAAACGAAAAGTTGACATGCATGAATTTGTGTTGGAAGTTGTTTGTAATAAAATAGTTAGAAAAATTTAAAATAAAAATCGACCATAAAAAACAAGAAGTTGAAGGGTTGTAGTACGGATTAAAAAAAAAGGATTTAATAAATATGATAAAGATAATTACACTAATATTTTTTATGTGTTGCATGGTTTTACAGGCAGACCAGTCAACCTATTTAGATTCGACAATTGAACTTGCAAAAGAACTCGATGCATCATCGGAGTTTCAGCAGTCTGCAGTTGAGTTCAGAAGGGCATCATTGATATCAACAAAGCCAGAGGAGACGGCAATATTTTCAATATTTGCGGCAAATGAATACATTAAAGCTAATCTCTTTAAGGAGTCTTTAACTGAGCTTGATAAGGCAGGAGAAAATTCTACAAAACTAGATGACGAGCTTGGTTTGTTATATTTCAAGGCAAACGATCAACAGAAAAAGTACAATGATGCCAAATTTTATCTTGAGCCACTACAATTTTATGGAGATGAGATTTCTCAATATTCAATACTCAACATTGCAGCAATTAACGTCAGAGAAAAGAATCTGGCTAATGCAATAACCCTTTTAGAGAACGCCAACTTTGACACAACTAAAGAGCTTATGGCAATTGAGAGATACAGCAAAGGCAAAGATAAAACCCCATGGATTGGCGGGATTCTAGGTATCATCCCCGGGCTTGGATATGCATACACGGGTGAATACTCTAATGCTCTCAGATCTCTAATCTTAAATGGAATTTTTATTTTTGGAATGGTTGAAACAGCAGAAGATGATCTTTGGGGTGCTTTTGCTGTGATAACATTTTTTGAAGCGACTTGGTATACAGGTAGTATTTATGGTGGGATTGATTCATCTCACAGATATAACAGAAATAGACTTGAAGAGTGCATCGAAGATATATCAGGCAACACTAAGTTCAATTTAGAAACAAAAGACATTCCCGCAATAACACTTAATTTTCAATTCTAATTATGAAAAAGTTCTTACTATTAATTCTAATTTTAACACAAAACGTCTTTGGTGGCTACATTGCACTGGAGACATCCACATCATCAACCCTCCGTGACAAAACAGAATTTGACATATCCAGCAAACTTCTAAACAAGGGTAATGAGCCTGCAATAAAGATTTATCAGGAACTTACATTAGAAGACCAAACGATATCAACAGATGTAATAAAACTTCTGCCATCCAATTCAGCAATATATCTAAAAGCAACTTTTAACAACTTACATCTAGGCAAAGGGCGATATTATATAATAATCAAAAGCCATTACAGCGATATAAACAACTATCCATTCTCTGCCATATCATCAATTCCCATGTTAACTGCCATACCAGATGAACTTCCCCTGTTTGAACCAACTTCTATAGAATCCGAGATTAAAAAAAATGGCATTGTCAACATCACACTGAATGCTCAATCAGATGAACTTCCACAAACAGGCAAAATTTCACTATATGTGCCGCACAATCTTGAAGCTTCACCTACCATTGAAATATCTGATGGCAATTGGCCTGAAACAGTATCCTTTGAGATAACAAATATAACAGGCTTACCAAACAGTTCATTTATTTATGAAGCAATAATAGAATATGACTATAAAGGATTTCATGAGAGTATTAGCTGCGATGGAATAATCAAACTTATACCCTCAAAACTATCTTTAATGAAAGTGCAGATAATATGTTCCATACTATTTCTTGCTATTGGAATTGTTTTTACAGTCCTTTCAAAAATCAAAGCATCAAGTTTTCAAAAAACATTCATATTGTTAACTATTGTAGTTGTCCTTGGATTTATCATATATCACTTGGCTCCTGAATACATGTTCCTCAACACAACACCAACTGGAGGAGACATCCCTGCACATAACTACATGGTTAAGCATCTCAAAGAACAACTATTCTCAAGTTTCCCATTCAAGATAACATCCTGGGCACCAGGGTGGTGGTGTGGATTTCCACTATTTCAATTCTACTTCCCTCTTGGATATCTCTTGATGGCTCTTTTGAGTTTTGTTATACCCATTAACATTGCATTTAAGATTATTATGGTAATTGGATTACCTGCACTGCCACTTACCTGCTTCTTTGCGTTTAGGAGGTCTGGTTTAAAACCACAAACAGCACTTCTCGCTGCAATCCTGACAATACCGTTCATATTTGACAGCTCAAACACAATGTGGGGAGCAAACATATATAGTACACTTGCAGGCATGATCTCAAACAGCATAAGTTTTGCCCTTTTCATACTCACACTCTCCTTCATGTCAAAAGATATTGCCGATGCAAAGATTAGAAAAAGCTCAATACTTCTTTTATGTCTGCTTATTTCATCACATTTTTTCACATCAATAATGGCTGCCTTAATGGTTGCTATAATGCCATTTCTGTTCCCAAACAAGAAACTATACAGATCATTTCTTACAGCTATTGCCGAAGGATTACTTGCACTTGGGCTGATGAGCTGGTGGATACTTCCTGTGCTTCTAAAAAGAGATCACTTTGTTGATTTTGGACTCAACTGGGATGTAAATATTTTAACCCAGTTGCCATTGTCATTTAAGATCATGGTAATTCCTGCACTAGCAAGTATTTTTATACCAAACAAGAGCCGAGAACAATGGAGACTTGTCTGCATATATAGCTGGATGCTGATATGCGGAACATTTCTTTTCCTTTTTGGATTCAGCATAAAACCAATATTCGTTAACGTGCGTCTGTGGCCATTTATGACGTTTCCTTTATGCATGCTCACAGCAATTACAATAGGTCAACTGCTCTCCTTAAACAATAAAAAGTATATCAACTACACTATAATTGCTGTCGTTGCAACCATATGTGTTATTTTGCCAGACAATCCGGGACTTGCAAAAGCCATGGCAAATGGAAACTTTATTGGACTTGAAGGTCTACCCTACTATGACGTAATTGAAAAATTGGTACTACCTCTTGACAAAACACCTGGTAGACTTGCCAACGATCTGCATCCTGACAACACAATACTTGGCTCAAGCAGAGTTTTTGAAACAGTTCCTGCACTAATTGACAAACCAATACTTGAGGGAGGCATTGTTAATTCAGCAATTGGTTCATACTACTCATACTATGTGCAAAGCGAAACATCTGATAACTGTGCCGGATTTCCTCCGCTTGTCAAACCAACCACATTCAACATTGATAATGCAACAAAGCATCTTGAACTCTTTAATGTCAAACATTTCATTGCTCGCTCACCAAGAACCATCAAAGCACTTGACAGACATCGAGATTGGACTGCTATCACAGACAAAGATGGATGGCATCTTTATGAGCTAACATCACATGACGGAAGCTACATTTTTACGCCAAAATATCAACCAATTTTTGTGAATACATCCAACTGGAAAGAGAATTCACTAGACTGGCTATACGAAATCAGAGCACTTGAGCAACCATTTGCATTCGTAAAAGATAACACACATAATGCCATATCAGAAGAGCAATTCTATGACATTCTTCAAGAGATAAGCAATAATGAAGCAAGTTATTATGAGTCTCAAAAGCTTTTGCCAACTGCCAATATAGAAACAATTGAACATACATCGTCAAAATTTGTTTTCAAGACAGATCAGATTGGACTGCCACACATAATTAAAATGAGTTACTTCCCAAACTGGAAAGTTAAAGGAGCGAAAGCTGTATACATGGTTTCTCCTGATTTCATGTTAATATACCCGGAACAGGAAACCGTCACACTTTACTACGGCAAAACTACCGTAGATATAATTGCCTACATCATCACATCAATATCAGTATGTATGGCAATCTTTTTAGTATTGAAAAAGAAAAAACGATAGTAATTAATGGATAATGTTTAATGATTAATGATTAATGTTGGAATTGCCACTACGCTAATTTGATTTAAGCACACGTCCAAAGGTAAGTAAGGGAGCCTGAGACAGCAATGGAACGCGGTGTAATGGACTACCGAAAGCCTATCTTACGCTGGTTGGATATCGCTCATGGCTTGTTTTTAGTCCTGAGTCGTTAGTCCAGAGTCCTAACGAGCTAGCCTTGCTGGTCTCCGCAGGGTTGAAAACAAATAGTAACGAGAAATGTCAACACACTTTTGACAGAAGTCAAAACAACAAAAAGGAAAACAGATGAGTATAATAAAACTAATCAAACTTATAATTATAACAGTAGTATCTTTAGTAGCTATAGTTGTAATATATACATTCGTTATTCACCCAATAACCTGGAAAATCCATGCAGACAAAAATGCTATTCAAGTTCTTCAACAAGTTCAAACAACAAATGAACTTGCTCAAGTAGTGGGTGATTTAGGTGTATTCCTAACATTTCAGGATGGCTCATGGATGGCAATAAAATATAGCGATTCTCATGCAGGAAGAGTTGTCTCTTCCGCAATTATTCGTGACAGCGAAGACCAATGGTATTCAAGTGATTACCATTTCTGTGGTTATTTCACCGTATATCCAGAAAGAGTTGAAGCAGCAAAAAGAATCGAAAACTTGACAGATGAGGATTTAAGCAAAGGTGCAAACTCGTTAGCAATGGCTGGTTTCGAAGACATTCATCAACTAATAATATCGCCAGACTTGAAAACTGCTCGAAAAAACCTTGAACCATTCAATGTTGAGAAGCTTGAGATAAACAATGGTAATTAATTATTAATGACTCAAAATAAGTGGGGATTGATAGCGAAGCTGTGGCAGAACATGGTTTTTAGTTAGTAAAATCAGCAGAAACCGCATTGTCTTATCACTCGTTCCATGCGTCGCTCTGCGAGCTAGCAGGACACAGGGTGTAATAAAGTTGAAAAGTAATTTATTATGACAATGAGGGTTCCACCCTGCGGGATCGCTCCTGTTTTTCCAAGATAATGTGTGCTTGCATGGTAGTAACGACACTCGAACCTGCGAGAGAGGCTTTAACAACACCCAACCAAAAGGAGATAGGCTTGACGAATGTCAAGCAACGAAAGGAAGGGTAGTGACAAAACAGAAACGATAGGGTGAGGGAATGGCCTACAGTCGTCATCGTTGTCATAACTACGTCCAACCGAAAAATTAAGGTCGAGTTTAAGATTTTACTTGTTAGTCTTATTAATCTTGTCTATAATTGGCGTTGCATAATACGAATCAAGCGAAAGAAAAACTATGAATAGCAAGTGGACATGTCCCAAATGTAGTAACTCAGCCTATGAAACAGACCAATTTGCAGCAACAGGAGGTGGCTTTTCAAAATTTCTGGATGTTCAAAACAAAAAAATCACTACAGTCTCTTGCACACAGTGCGGATTTACAGAGTTTTACAAAACAGAAACAAGTACTCTTGGCAACGTCTTTGATTTTTTCATGAGTAACAACTAAAAATGATAAAAAAGGTTATTTAACTATGATAAAGGTTCAAGAATTAATTTATGATTACCCAGGGACTCGTGCACTTGATAAAATTTCATTGGAAATTCAGGAAGCAACTATTACAGCACTTGTTGGTCCAAATGGAGCGGGCAAAACAACTCTTCTGAAATGCATATCTGGACTGGAAAAACCATTTTCAGGTTATATTACAGTTGATGGTATTGATGTTATACGCAACCCTCGTGATTGCCATAAAGTCATTGCATTCCTTCCTGACTTTTTTGGTCTTTATGAAAGTCTCACGGTTCGGCAGGTTCTCATGTTTTTTGCTGCAGCTGCTGGACTTAAAAATGAAGCTATTCTTGAGGCAGTGTATAGAACAGCTGAATTATTATGGTTAACAAAACTACTTGACACTGGTATTAAAGAACTTTCAAGAGGTATGAAACAACGAGTTGCAATTGCTCAAGCAGTCGTAAAACAACCGAAAATTCTTTTACTGGATGAACCAGCGTCAGGACTTGATCCTGGCGCAAGAAATGAGTTGAGTTCTGTTTTTAAACAACTAAAAGCCGAAGGTATGACTCTTATTGTCTCATCACACATTTTAGCAGAACTGGAAGAATATGCTGATAGTTTAATGATAATAAATAAAGGACAAGTTGTTAAAGCTGGCGAAAACATAGAAAAAGAATCTATCACTGTATCAATATCAACTATTGACTCTTCAGAAAAATTGAATCAAATAGTTAAAGCTACAGAATATGTTGAAAATGTTAAGGAGTATGATTCAAACTTAATTGTTGAACTCTCAGGTGGCAAAGAGCAGGCTGCTGATTTGCTAAAAACAGCAATCAGAGAAAACTGTGAAATATATAATTACCAGATAATCGAGAAGGATATGCAAAGTGAATACATGAAAGCTATCAAGCTAGAGAAGGGAGAAAACAACCATGAATAACAGCGAAATCAAACGTAACATATGGTTGGAATTTACCAAAGCAAAAGCTATTATAAGTCCTGTTCTGGCACTTTCTATGATAATAATTGTCTCAATTGCAACGAAAAACGATGACTATTCTGGAGATATATATCAGAACCTATTAGTTTGTTCTGCAATTATGATAGGAATCATTCTTTTCGTCTGGGGCATGAAGCTTGCATCAGAGAGTGTAACATCAGAAATTTCAGATAGAACATGGATATTTCAAAGAATGTCAAGTATAAGTGCTTTTGACATGACTTTAGGAAAGCTATTTGGGAGTACTGTATACACTTGGTATACCTCAATGTATTTTTTTATAATCTATTTTTTCTGTGCCTTTCATGTTGACAAGAAAATAATCTTTATAAAGTTTGGTGTTTTGATGATTTTATTCGCACTCATCCTTCATGCTTTATTATTACTTGTTAGTTTATCCATAGTTAAATATTCTAGAGAACGAGGTCACATTCAAAAAAATGCAACGTTTATTCTCGGAGTTATACTAGCTTTTCAGTTTACCTCTGTTGCAACAAAATTCCTTACGGCAGATGTTTATGAGTCTATGAAGTGGTATATTCTGCCCGTAACATATGCAAATTTCATATTGTTGTCTGCTCTATTTTTTGCCAGCTGGCTAATAGTAGGTGTATACAGACTGATGCGGGTAGAACTGCAATACGATAACACACCATTTGTCTGGTGTCTATTCCTGCTATCATATATTATATATTTTGCAGGTATTACATCTGGCATGCCATCTGAATTTGATTTGTTCTCTGGAAACATTTTTCTGTGGACAAGTTTTTATACCCTAGCAATTGTTTCTTACTGCACCATTGTTTCCGAAACATTCAATCTCGTAGAGATGAGAAAAGCTGTAGACAGGTTTAGAAAGAGACATTGGAAAGAACTTGCAATTGTTGCACCTATATGGGTGCCAACGTTTGGACTTTTGGTTATAACAACAGCAATACTTGTTCTCACACAGCTTATCTATGGCAATACAATTATCACTGATGTAAGCAGAGAACACATTTTATCTGCTTTGCCAATTGCAATTCTATGCTTAATCATCAGGGATCTTGGTATTATTAGTTATATTAAAACATCTTCTGCCAAAAAAGCTCCGTTTTATATATTCTTTTATCTTCTTGTTGTATATGCAATACTACCTATATTCTTTAGTGTTGCGGACGCAGATATCATGCTACATTGCTTTTATCCGATAGTTAAAGATAGTTTCTCCTTGCAAATTATACCTTTAGCAATTGAAGCAATTATCGCAACTTATATATTCTGGAGTAGAAGAAAAAATATACTATTTAAATAAAACTAAAACTGTGAAAAATATACAAAATTTAATTCAGGGACAAATAGACAATGCAGTTGAGTCTGGACGTGAAAGCGCAATTCAGGTTGCCGCTTATCTGGATGGCAAACTTATAGTTAATGCGTGGTCAAGTGAAAATAAATACCCTATAGACGAAAACACACTCTTTCCATTTTTCTCCACGGGTAAAGGAATTGCCGCTACAGCAGTTTTGAGACTTGCTGAAAAAGGTATAGTATCGCTAGATGTACCAATCTCTGAATACTGGCCGAGGTTCGGCTGTAACGGCAAAGAGAACATAAACCTACGACAGGTTTTGAGTCACACAGCCGGCATGCATCTGATGCCTCTAGAAAAGACATGTGTAACCGACTGGCATACAATGTGTAATTTTCTTGCAGATGCAAAGCCGGTCTATGAACCTGGAACTCAACGCTCTTATCACGCAATAACATATTCATGGCTATTAGGCGAAACCGCTCAAAGAGCCGATGGGCGTAACTTTAGCAACATCATTCATGATGAAGTTTTTGAACCACTTGGAATTAACTCTATCTTTTTTGGTCTGCCCAATGAAAAATATGCGATTGCACTTGATGCTGAAAAAGAGGTTACTGCTTCAAATATTGAGCCATCGCCTCCAGATACAGAAACACCAAGTGCAATACCTTATTGGGTTTGCCCATTAGAGGACTGGATAAATCGTAGAGATGTCAGAAAAACATGCATGCCATCATCAAACGGTTTCGGCAATGCCTTGGGTATCGCTAAACATTATGCATCTCTGCTCGGCACTGGCGTTGATGGCATTCGTCTGCTCTCAAACGAAACCGTTGAAATGGCAACATTCTGGGATAAAGCCGAATGCGAACGTGTTGGAGGTGCAAGCTTGGGATTATATGGTTTTAAAGGTCCCGAAGACAATCCGGGATCTGTTTTTGGCCATGGAGGTTATGGAGGATCGCTGGGTATTGCAGACAAAACAAATAAACTTGCGTTAGCTGTTGTCAAGAATCGAATGGGAGGAAACATTGCAGATGAAATCTACCAAAATTTAAAACAATTGTGAATGGCGCTGCCATTAGTGGTAAGTGGTAAGTGAAGAGAGGCTAATTAATATCAAGGTTAAGATCTGGTCTTTCCAGCTGAAGAATGGAATTCGCATCTCCCATGGTTTGTTTGAGTCGTTAGTCCTAACGAGCAAAGTTTATATGCAGGAATAACAACTGTAGCCGACCTCAGGCTTGTCGAGCCGTAGTCTCGCAGAGCGAAGGATGAAGCGGTCGGAAACATTGTCCACGGTCTGCGGATCTCGGCTACAGTATGGAAATTGCAGTTTAACCGTTGGCTTTTGAATGACTCCTGTAGCCGAGTCGCTTCGGCTCGGAAGTTCTTAGCTAACGACGAATAAATCTTAACAAAACAATAAATATAAGGAATTGATAATGGAAACAACATTTTTAAAGAAAAAAAGTGAAATGCTGAGCAAAGACTTGGATAAATGTCATGATGGAAATGGAGCCATACACTGGATTAGTGTTTTAGGCGGTAATGACCCAGGAGGAGAACATGTTCAGTTTTTTCATGATGACATCTTGCCTCCAAACACTTCTATAGGTGTGCACCAGCATAATACCGATCAGGAATACTACTACATAATCTCAGGCTGTGGAATTATGACTCTTGACGGGAAAGAGCATAATGTCACAGCTGGTGATATCACTGTGGTACTGCCTGGAGGCTCACACGGATTGAAAAATGAGTCGGACCAAGATCTTCGCATAATAGTTATAAGCGTAAAAGTAGCTTAAAAGAAACATTAAGATTGGCTGATTCGAAAATCTTTATACCTTGCAGAACGGGTGAACATGTGACGCAACCCAATACGACCTGCATCAATTCCGGGTGCTTGATTATTAACCCAATGGAAATAGCAAGTTTTTTCAGCATTACGAATCTCCATGGCAAGTTCATCACCCTTTTTAATTATAGTGAAATGGTGTGGCATTCCCGGGGCAAAAAGTCCATAATTGAAATACTGTCAAAAGTTATATGAAAAATATAATTCCGCTCATAGAGCGGACGCTACAACTTAACCTTAGCTCTTCCCGCTTATCACCGCTGGCTTCACCAGCCATTGTTCATGCATTAAGAATCAGTCTTGTTTGCAAGTTTCATGCTGTAGTGGCGGTCGATGACCGCCAAAAACGATCGCTTTTTTTTGACTACAGGACTTCAACGACTACTATCGACTTCGAGCGTGGCTTTCGCCATCATGTCCGCCGTAGCCTGACCGCGTCCTGCGTAGTTTACAAAACGACCGTGTCCTGCATAGTTTGCAAAACGACGCTGGAAGCGGGAAGTGCTAAGTTTAAGTTCGTTAACCTCGTACTTCCCACTTATCACCTAACACTTTTTTCAACTATTTCGTCAAAACGAGGGTGTTTTCACCTGGTTCAAGGATAGTTTTTTCACCCTTCCAGCCTTCTGGAGGATAAAATGTACCTTTTGCTCCTTGGGGAACATTCATAGTAACTTTCAATTCACTGTCTAACAATTCCCAATGGATTTTAGCTTCGCCATACGAAGTGTTCAAATGAGCTTCAGCCCATTTGATAGTTCCACCTGGACGAGGTTTAAAGATTATGTTACTAAACCCTGGATTTTCGTCATCAAGATCAAGTCCGGCAACACAACGAATCATCCAATCCCCTACGCATCCGTATGCATAGTGATTAAATGAGTTCATACCTGGAGACTGAAAGCCTTTATCAGGAGTCCAGCCATCCCAGCGTTCCCAAATTGTTGTTGCTCCATTTTTGACAGGGAACAACCATGACGGGAATGTCTCTTGCTCAAGAAGCTCATAAGCCACATCAATATGACCAGATTTTTCAAGCACATCAAGCAGGTATGGAGTTCCAACAAACCCCGTTGCCAGATGCATGCCATTGTCCTTAATATTGCGAACCAGCATATTTGCAGCCTCTTCTCTAGCATTTTCGGGAATCAACCCAAAATGTAATGACAAAACATAGGAAGTCTGTGTTCCGGATGCCATCAGTCCATCAGGTGTTATATAACGACTTTGGAACGCTGAAACTATTTCAGAGTGTAGCTTTCTATATTTGGATGCATCCTCATCTTTGCCTAGAATTGATGCAATGCGAGAAAGCAAATCTGCATTGTTAGCGTAAAACGCTGTACCAATCAAATCCTTTGGTGTTCCACCATCTGTTTTGCCGCTTCCATCAAGTGCAAGCCAGTCACCAAAACCACCCCATACTCCAAGAGCAGGATGACAACGAATATTATCCTTAATCTTCTTTTCTACAAGATAGTCCATGTATGCAGTCATGCAACCATAGTGATCTTTCAGAATATCAACATCATTATAACAAAGATATAAAGTCCATGGACAGATAATGGTCGCATCAGCCCATGCCGAGTTGCCATCATTCTCAAGATCAAATGAAGCTGAATTAGGAATTATAGGGGGAATTGCTCCACCTGGGCATTGGTCGTCGCGCATATCCTGCAACCATTTATGAAAGAAAGATTGCACATTCATGTGTGATGCTGCTGTGCGAATAAAGACCTGCGCATCCCCCGTCCAACCAAGACGTTCATCTCTCTGCGGACAATCCGTTGGTACTTCCAAAAAATTACTTTTCTGCCCCCAAAGTATATTGTGCTCAAGTTGATTCAACAGTGCATGAGAACAGCTGAAGCCACCTGTGACATCCATATCATTGTGCAGAACAATTCCGGCAACTTCACAGATGTCATTTTTATCAAGACCGTTTATACCAACATAACGAAAACCATGGAATGTAAAGACCGGTTCCCACTCAACAATTCCATCAACAGCACAGGTGTAATAATCTGTAGCTTTTGCCCCTCGTAGATTTTCAGTATATAAGGCACCATCATCTTGTAACATTTCTGCATATCTAAATGTGATTGTACGCCCTGGTTTCGATTTAAAACGCAATCTAGCCCTACCAGTAAAATTCTGTCCAAGGTCTATTATTCTTTCGCCATGAAAGTCTGTTTCACCGACACTATTTATCTCTTCAATGCGGCGAACAGGAGGTGCAATTGGTTGTTCAACTGAAATATCCTTTTTTTCGCCAATCAGAACCTGTTGCCAGTTGGAGTCATCATAGCCCGATTTTGACCAATCACCAAGTTCACGTCGCGCATCATAGGTTTCTCCCATCAAAAGATCGGAAGATAGAATTGGTCCAACATTCGTTTTCCAAGTTTCATCAGAAGTAATTATTTCTTTTGTACCATCTACATATTCCACAGAAAGTTCACAAAGCAGTTCAGGAAACTCTCCATAATTTTCACGAGGGTTATTTCCAATATGTCCACAATACCAACCATCTCCCAAAACAGCACCAATGGCATTGGATCCTGTTTGGAGCAAATCAGAGACATCGTGTGTCTGAAAGGTTATGCGTTCTCTATAGACAGTCCACCCTGGAGCAAGAACATGGTCACCAACTTTCTTACCATTAATCTCACATTCATATAGACCCAAGGCAGTTATGCAAAGCGTTGCCTTTGAGATTTCTTTCGTTAGCTGAAACTCTTTACGAAAATATGGGGCTGGTGGGGAAACTTTCTTACCGCCAACATTACTACTACTAATCCAAACTGCACGCTCAATCATTTAATTCTCCAGATATTTGGTTTGTTAATAAAGAAACAAGTTATTCAGGGTTTCCTTTTCGATTCATACACATTAAACAGGTCCCCTGTCTAATGGTCTAAATTTTATCAAACCTCCAAACATCAATCAACACCTATTTATCATTTTATCAATGGAAGCTTGATTTTTCGGTTGTTTGCAACAATTCGGTGGTCAAGGCCCGCCGCTTCGAGCCTTCGCCATTCTGGACTACGGCGAACAAGACAATTGTGAGAATTGCTATTAATATTTATCTTTCTGCATAACATCTGCCTGTCGCAAAGGCCTGTTCGCCGTAGCCTAACAGGCGAAGGCTGGAAGGAACGAAGGCGGATAACAGCGGATGCTGGCCGCCGAAAATAAAAATGACGAAAACGACATAAGCGACAAAAAACTATTGAGAACCAGTAGTGGAACAACAGAAAAACATACTTCAACCTACTATCAAACGGAGTAAAGCTCCATTGCTATTAGTGAGTTATTGGTGATTATTCATGGCTAAAAATGCTTTGAAAATCAAAAAGACCAAGAAAAAATAAAAAAATAGAAATCAAGACTTGCAAATTTTCAAATAAATGATATATTTCTAACTTGAATTTAGTATGGATTCTTAAGTTTTTAAATTATTGAATAAATATGAGGAAAAAATCATGGGTAAATTAGTTAGAGTTTTGGTTTTCTTATTTTTGGCATTAAGCATTGGTTCACTTGTTTTGGGCACACTATTATATATGGATAAAGAAATCATCAAGGGACGTAATCAGGCTTTAGAAACAGCAGTGATAACACTTGGTTTAACTATCGAAAAGGGAATAGACAAAGAGCAGACATCGGTAGGTTTCACAGCAAAAGATATATCTCCTGTTACATCTGAAGAGCTTTCAACACCTGAACTATCTGATTTCTGGGATGAGTATGAACTATACCTGGAAACACTTGATACAGAAACTCTTAAACTTAAGGATAGAAGACAAGAGTTAATGTCTTACTATAAAATTGATCCGGCAACAGGCAAACCAATCAAAGGAATAACAGATGGACCAGGAACCCTACAAGGCGTGCTTGATGACTTGATTGAATCAGCTGAAACACAATACGATATCCTCAACCTCACTCGTCAACAACTTAAAGAAGTCAGAGTTGAACTTGTTGATACAATTGAAGAATTAAACAGAGTTAAAATCACTGCAAGAAAAGATAAGGCTACAATCGTAGAACTTAATCAGCAACTCACAGAACTTCAAAGCGAAATTTCAAGATTGGAACAAAAAGTTGAATTGCTTCAAGATGAAAAGCAGACACTTGAAGATGAAGTTGCTGAAAAGACAAGAGAGAATGCTACACTGCTAGAAGAAATTTCACAAAAGAATGATGAAATTGAAGCTCTTAAAATTAAGCTCACAGATGAAATTGCAAAAGGAAGGGAACCAGGAAGGCCTGATGGTAGTCCAGCTATCGACGATAAAGCTCTTGCTAACATTAACCCAGGTGATAAAGGCAAAATCATTGCAGTGAACTCAGAATGGGAATTCATTGTTGCAGAACTTGATCCGGCATTTGTAACACAATTGGTTAACCTAACGCCAGAAGGTACTGTACCAGCTCTAGAAGTTATGATCAAAGATGAAAACGATAAATTTGTTGCCAAAGCTCGTTTAACACAACTTAAAATTGCCAAAAACACAGCTATCTTTGATGTGCTATCAGACTGGCAGACAGCACCAATTGAAATTGGCGATGTAATTTTTAAATAATTATTTACATACACACTTAGGTTAAATAATTTTAATAAAAGGTGGTTGTCTTCTGACAACCACTTTTTAGTTTAAACAGATAACATTACTTCGTAATACAAAAATAATCGATACCACTTTATGAAAAACATATTATACATTTTGATATTGGCAATAATATTTCTTGTTGTTCAAGGTTGCATAACGATTCCTGAAGAATCTGACCAGCCTTGGAATACACGTCAAGACTGGGAAGGTGCACCTTCTGTACCTGGAATGAATGGATCATAAAAGTTTAGGAGCTTAATATGTCTACAAAGAAAAAGTTAACAGCAATCGTCTCAACATTATTAATTAGCTTTATATTTGTAGGGTGCGGAACTCTTGGCAGATTAAACAAAGAAGATACCCTAAGGGTTGGAGTTGATCCTAACAGAAATCCTGTAATATACAAAGTCGGCAACAAATATTCCGGTTTTGAAGCCGAATTTGCCAAGCTACTTGCAGCAAAGGTGAAAAAGACTCTTGTATTTGTTCCTATGAACAGATCGAAACTTGTAACCGCACTTGAAAAAGGCGACATTGATATTATCATGTCCGGCATAAGCATGACA
Source organism: Kiritimatiellia bacterium (assembly GCA_027858345.1). Taxonomy (GTDB): domain Bacteria; phylum Verrucomicrobiota; class Kiritimatiellia; order JAQICX01; family JAQICX01; genus JAQICX01. The sequence continues at coordinate 26,185 of JAQICX010000002.1, forward strand.
GAGATGCGACAGTTAAGAATTAATTTCACACAGCCTTATATGCGTATATATCAAACATCCCTATTCCGTCGAACAGATATAAGAAAATATAGTTCTCCACAGATGATTTTGCTTTCTAACGACAGAATGGGTGTTGAGAAAAACTCAACAGGCGAGATGTTTGTCCAGCAAAGTTTTCAGCCTGGCACAATCACAACATTCTCAACTCTTGAAAGTGGTGCAAAGGCATTAATGAAAAATAAGATTGATATTCTCATCGGCGACTTACCTCTTATATGTAGACTTGGTGCAGTTCACGAAGCTGACGGACTAATCTATATGCTTTCTCCATTTGCTCAGGAATATTATGCATGGGCAGTGGCAAAGGACAATCCTGAACTTCTTGCACAAGCCAATGAATTATTGACAGACCTCAAGCAGAGCAAAAAGCTAGATAAGATAATTACCCAGTATTTTACTCTATACCCTCAGTTGAAGTTGAACGTAAATTAAGAGGCTGGCTTTGCCAGCTGTATTAAGTGATAAGTGCTAAGTATTACGTGGGAAGAGCTGACTTTCGTCAGCGGAATTAAGGAATGGCTTCGCTATTGTTTTGTTTCCTAGGGCGTTGCCCTAGGCTGTTTATATAGGGCTTACAGCCCTAAAAGCTCGCTTTATTAGTACTAAGGGGTCAGTACTTCGAGGTCTGACATGTGAGGCATAATCCTCAACCTTGTTCTCGTAGTTAGCAGAACGAGGCAAGAAGAGTGAAACCTTATGACCTCGGCTACAGTTGGCGATGCTGAGAATTAGTATTAAGTGTTAATTTTCAACGGCTTTGGCGATTAAAACTTAAAGGTTGATTATTGATGAAGATAGTTATTGCAAACGACCATGGTGGTTATAAACTAAAACTTGAGGTTGTTGAATACCTAAAAAAGAACAACTATGAAGTAGAAGACCTTGGCAGCGACTCTGAAGAGATTGTCAGGTATCCCTACTATGCAGAAACTGTTGCCAAGCTAGTACAATCCTCAGATGATGTACGAGGAATCCTTATATGCTCGACAGGCATTGGCATGAGCATTATTGCAAACAAGTTCAAAGGTATCAGAGCGTCTATGTGCACATCCACATATATGGGACGTATGACCCGTGCCCACAACAACTCAAACATACTTTGTCTTGGAGGCAAAATTACGGGCGAATTTGAAGCACTGGATATACTTGAAGTATGGCTGGATACTGAGTATGAAGGCGGAAGACACGACATATCTCTTGATATCATTAAAGATATTGAAATCCAGAATTTTCAATAGTTTCCCTTGAATGCTTTTAAGGTTCTTTCTAAAATTTCATCCTTTTTTCAAACCTATACAATAGTTATTAGTCTTTAGCTATTAGTTTTTAGCTAAGAAGCTTCCGAGCCCAAGGGACTCGGCTTCCGCCTTCGCACTCCGTGTCTACGGCGCGACAAGACAAAGATTTCATCCCGCTGGGGTTCTTATTTAATAACAATTGTTATCCACAAAATATTACGAAGAACGCCTTAATTTTTCGGTTGCAGATAAACATGTGCGTTTGAGCCAATGAAATAATAGAGTGAGTTCTTTAAATCTTCATTTCCGAGTGATAAATCCGCAAAATGATTTATTATGACAACGAGGACGTTGTCGCTCCCAGCATACAAACAACCGTTGTCTTGGAAAAACGGGAGCGAGAACGTCCTCGTTCTCATAAAGTGTCGCAACCGAAAAATTTAGGGAAGAACCTAATGTTATAAATATTGGTTGCAATTTTTAAAAAAAAAGATTATTATGTATTCAGGTGTAAAGGATTATAACTCTTATTAAGGTTGTATTTATGAAGATTTCTCGTTTTTTAATAGGTATGTTTTTTGTAGCTACTGCATTTACACAGGAATTAATTACAGATGACAGTGCTAATAACATAAAGACCTCCACACGCATTATGACTCAACAGACAAGTTCAGACAAGAATTCTATTGCCTTAACGGACGAAGAGCAAGTTTGGATTAATGCAAACCCAGTTATTAAAGCATGGAGTCCAATCAACTATCCTCCTTATAGTTTTGAAGATAACGGACAGCTTCTTGGATTTGTTCCTGACTATTTGAAACTACTTACAAAAAAACTTGGTTTGGAAGTTGAATTTATTCATATTCCACTAAGACAAGCAATTCAGGAAATGACTCAAGGTAGCATAGATGTCATGGGATTCTTCATAGATTTACCGCAGTATGAGAAACTGATGTCATATACACCTCCATATATCACTGGCTACGAGGCTGTATTTGTTCAAATAAACAACAATGGAATTAACAATCTAAGTGATCTTTCAGGAAAGAGTTTTGCATTAATACAAGGATATCCAACATTTTTCTTGCCTGATGATGTGGAAATAGTCTGGTTTGATACTGTGCTTGAAGCTCTAAGCTCTGTAGCACTAGGTGAAACAGATGCAACGATTGCAAATGTTGAAGCTGCCGGATTTTTTATCCGTAAGCAGGGCTTAGGAACTCTCACAGCTACTTTCAAAGTTGATCTTGACCAAAATACAGCCGGGATCAATTATGTTATGGGAGTGAGAAAAAATATACCGATTCTTGCAACTCTATTATCAAAAGCAATGGCAAGTATTCCTGAAAAGGAGATGATAGCTCTTGAAAAAGAATGGTTTGACACATACAACATATATAAAGATTATTCTGAAATAGAACTAACCGAAGAAGAAAAAAAGTGGGTTAAGTCACATCCCGTTATAAGAATGAGAGTGGGAAATAATCCTCCAGATCATTTCTACGAGGATGGGGCGAAAGGTGTGTCAGTTGATATCATTAAAACAATTAGTGAAATGTATGGGTTCAAAGTCAAGTTTGTGTCACATCAAACAAGGTCAGAAGCACTTAAGAGCATCAAGGAACATAAAAACGTAGATGTTTTACCATTAACGATTCCTACTCCTGAACTAGAAGAGTATATGGTATTCAGCCAGCCATATATAAAAGATTCAGTAGTGGTCTTTACACAAAAAAATGATACTGAAATCTTTTCTATGGAAAATCTTTTTGACAAGACAGTGATTGTGGCACAAGATTATGCAGTACAAAAACAGATTGAGGAAGCATACCCGCAAATTAAGCTAAAATTTGCAGATACACCTTTGGAAGCAATGCAGGAAGTAAACAATGGCAATGCCGATGCATATATTGGCAACCTGACAATAAGTCGTTATGAGATGATTCACCATGGAGTTACAAGTATCAAAGTTGCTGCACCAACAACCTTTGCCGATCACCAGTTTTCGTTTTCTATTCGTGATGATTGGCCAGAACTGGCAACTATTCTAAATAAAGGACTTGCATCCATTAGTCCCGAAGAACGAGCCGAATTTCACTACAAATACTACTTGATTAATCCCAATAAAAGTCGCACTAAATATTTAATTCTTTTATGGACTCTTCTCGGGTCAGGTATTATTCTACTTATAATTCTTTTCTGGAACCACACATTACGCAAAAAAGTTGCAGAAAGTACTTTGGAAGTTACAAAATATAGTGAACATCTTGAAGAACTTGTCTCTGAACGAACAAAAGAAGCTAAGGATACCTCAAAACGTTTGACCTCACTATTTGAGCACATGCCAAACGGATTTGCCGAGCATGAGATTATTCAAGATGAGAACGGCAAAGTTATTGATTACAGATACCTAAATATTAACCCTGCGTTCTCCAAACAAACAGGTCTTAATAAGAATATAATTGGGAAAACAGTTAAGGAGATAATGCCTGAGATCGAACAAGACTGGATTGATGTATACGCAGATGTTGCTTTAGCCGGAACGTCAAAGTCATTTGAGCAATATGCGGCTCCACTTAAAAAATATTTTGAAGTGCATGCTTTTTCGTCTGACAACAATAAATTTGCAGTTCTCTTTGAGGATATAACGCCAAGAAAAGAGATTGAAGAAAAATTGGAGCAGGCGAATTTCTTGTCCCACATGTCTCTAAATCTCGCTGGAGCAGCATCCTGGTATATGGATGTTGCAAACTTTCCAGACAGAATATTCATCACTCCTGAAGTTGCAAAAATTCATGGACTACCAGATCCCGATAACACTGAATATGTTCGCATAAAAGAGATCAGGGAAAATGCTATGAAGAGTAACCCAAAGGCAGGCAAGACAACTTTTGATCTACTCGAAGATGCAATTAGCAATGGTACAAAAAATTATGATTCAACATGGCAATACACCCGGCCTTATGACGGAAAAGCCATATGGCTCAGGTCTCTTGCCCAATCAGAAACAAATGAAGATGGAATCGTTACTGATATATATGGAGTGACGCAGGATATCACAGAATTGAAAGCTAATGAAAATCTAATTAAGGAGCAGAGAGGACGTTTCAAAGCCCTCTTTGAACAGTCATCTGGTGCTTACCTGATTCTAGACAAAAATCTTTTTGTTGACTGCAACCAAGCTGCTGTTGAATTATTTGGCTACTCCAAAAAAGAAGAATTAATTAATACACCTCCATGGGATCTTTCACCTGTACTACAGCCAAACAGACAACCTTCTGCAATACTTGCACAAGACAAAATTGAGTATGCCTATAAGAATAAGTCAAATAGCTTTGAGTGGATTCACAGAAAGAAAGATGGAACAGAGTTTCCTTGTAAAGTCATGTTAACACGTATGGAACTTTCCGGGAGGCCAATGATTTTGACCATTCTGCATGATCTTACTGAGATAAAACAATCTCAGCAATCAGTGCAAGATAGTCAACAACAACTCAACATGGCTTTACATGCTGCAAATCTTGGACTATGGGACTGGAACATAGAAACAAATATGATTTTCACAAGCGATATATGGCACTCAATGTTGGGATATGAAGCAAAAGCGAAAACAGAAGAGTTTGAAAAAACTGAAATGCTTGTGCTCCCTGAATTCCATGAACTAGTAGCTCAAAAAATCAAAGACCATATTGAGGGTAGAACCGAATTATATCGCTTCGAACTCAAGATGTACTGTGCGGATAGAAGCGAAAAGTGGATACTCTCTATAGCACAAATTTGTGAACGTAATGCAGATGGCAAACCAACTCGCATGATAGGCATTCATAGCGATATAACCAAAATGAGAGAGCTACAGGATGAACTCACAAACGCAAAAGAAATTGCCGAAGCAAATGCACGTGCCAAAGCAGATTTCTTATCAAACATGAGTCATGAAATTCGTACTCCTTTAAATGCTGTAATCGGTATGAGTTATTTGATGAGCAAAACAAATCTCAATGAAAAGCAGAGTGCATATTTGCAGAAAATGCAAAATTCATCTAATATATTAATGGAGACTCTCAACAATATACTAGATTTTTCAAAGATTGAGGCAGGTAAAATTAAACTTGAGCATATTGCATTTGATGTGGAAGATCTCCTAAATAAAATTATGGATGTAAACTCTGTTCCTGCGAATGTCAAAGGAGTGGAGTTAGAAGTTTTCTATTCAAACAAAGATATACCAACGCTAATTGGTGACCCTACTAGAATCACCCAAGTTCTTAATAATTTAGTCAGCAACGCAATCAAATTCACAGAACAAGGAACTGTAACTATCAACTGCAAAATCACAAATCAAGTGGAAAAATATGCTGTTGTAGAATTTTGTGTTCAGGATACAGGTATTGGACTAAGCGAGAAACAGAGCAAGAATCTATTTGAAGCTTTTACACAAGCCGATACATCAATCACTAGAGAATATGGAGGTACAGGCCTAGGACTCTCAATATGTAAGAGCTTTGTAGAGTTAATGGATGGAGAAATTTGGGTGGAGAGCAAACTTGAACAGGGTTCAAACTTCATATTCAGGCTACCTCTTGATATTTCAGAGACATGCATTAAAACTAAACATGACACAAACAGTTCTGAAAACATTTCAGAAGTGGAGCAATCTGTGCACGGTGCACGTATTCTAGTTGCAGAAGACAACCCTGCAACCAAAACGTTGCGCGCGAAATACTTGAACTCATAGGAGCAAAGACAACAATTGTAAACAACGGCAGAGAAGCTCTTAACATATTAAATGCTGCAAAAATCGACTTAATCCTCATGGACATACAGATGCCTATTATGGATGGATATGAGGCAACTTGCCGGATTAGGATGGATGAGCGTTTCAATAAACTGCCTATAATAGCCATGACAGCTAATGCTTTGGAAAGCGATAGAAGGAGAGCATTCGATGCTGGTATGAATGGCCATATATCCAAACCATTCATACCAAAAGAACTGTTTGCAACTATCAAAGAATGGATTCACATTGATGACAGCAAGGAAATGGAAATAGTAAACGAAGATGATTTTCCTAAAATTGACGGACTAGATACATCTCTTGGACTAAGCTATACAGGATTCCCATATCTATATATGGAAACCATGCAAAGCTTTGTGGAAAACTATGAAAACATTACCCAACAAGTAGCGGACTTACTGAAGAGTGATGATTATAAAGAAGCTCGTAGATATGCACATTCTTTCAAAGGGCTTGCCGCAACAATTGGTGCAGTCGAAATGCAAAAGATCGCAGCAACCCTTGAAAAAGATATATTGGAGAAAAAGCCAAGCATTGATGATGATTTAATTGCTGTAGAAAAACTATTGCCGACCCTGATGAAAAATATCAAAGATACAATTGCCGCACATCCTGAATTGTTTGAAGACTAAGAGTTCGCTACGCTCATCTTAAGATTAAGATTGAGAGCTGGCAAAGCCAGCAGTAATAGGTAATAAGAGGGAAGTGATAAGCTAGAAGAGTTGAGAAATATGATGACACTTATGGTTTGTTTTAGTCCAGGGTCCTGAGTCCTTAGTCCTAACGAGCTCATCCAACTAGCTAGCTAAAATTAAAAAATGGAGTGGTCAAACAGAATTTTTGATTTGCAAACCACATAATACATTGCTATAATGTCTTTTTTTTACGGGGCGTAGCGCAGTTTGGCAGCGCGCTTGACTGGGGGTCAAGAAGTCGTGAGTTCAAATCTCACCGCTCCGACCAATACAAAATGTAACTTGAAAAAATAAAAACAATCTTTTTTCTCTTTTATTTATTGACAGTGTTGGCTAATTTTAATAGAATCCCCGCACTTTTTAAGTAATGGGTCGTTAGCTCAGTTGGTAGAGCAGTACACTTTTAATGTACGGGTCGACGGTTCGAATCCGTCACGACCTACCATTTACTGGAAATTTTATGAACCAAAAAGTAACGAACTTTTTTAACATTCTACATTTGATTTTTGCAACTCCATTTGTTTGTATAGTTCCCTTTCTTCCCCGCTGTTTTATTGTCTCTATATCTCGCTTTTTAGGTAGACTCACCTGTCTGTTTTCTAAAAGAGACTATAAAGTATCCATGGCGAATCTCAATCTTGTATATGGAGACACCAAGAACGACATTGAGAAAAGAAAGATTATATTATCATCATTCTCAACTTTTATATTAACAGTTCTTGATATGGCATGGTTTTCATTTAGAACCAAACAGAGAATGAAAAAATATGTTGTTAATCCTGAAGCGCTTGAACCACTGCTCACAAACCGTGGAGCAGTCACTGTCACAGGACACATTGGCAATTGGGAGTTACTGGCAAAGCAAGGAGCTTTCTATTGTCAACAACTGATCACAATTGCTGCACCATCAAAGAATCCATATATTGACAAACTAATCTGCAAATTACGAGCTAGTGATAAACTTGTGATGATTCCCAAGCAAGGAGCCTTGAAACGACTGCTTAAGTCTCTAAGATCAAATGATACAATTGCAATTGCAGCAGACCAAAACACTTTGCCAATGAATGGCGGAGTTTATGTAAACTTCTTAGGATTGCCGGCACCAATTACAAGAGCACCTTTCCTGCTAGCCGAAAAGACATCATCTCCAATATTTGTTGGATACTGCATACCAACAGAAAAATATAAATACAAAATTTATCTATCAGAGCCATACTTGATTTCAGATGATAACAGCGAAGAAAATATCATAAATTGTGTTGTGAAGGAGTTGGAAGACGCAATTAATTCATATCCGGAATATTGGCTATGGATGTATAAAAAATGGAAATACATTCCAAAATCAATTGATGAGAAACGATATCCTTTTTATGCAAAACGCCATAATAGAGAGCGTTTCTTTGCCCCTAAAGACAATATGTGAAATCAATAATTGACATTTATAAAGATACTCTTGACTTTATCTGGTCAAGATTCTGCATACACTGTAACGCTAAACTAAGCAATAAAGATCAAATCTTCTGCTGCAGCTGTATAGATCGCATCAACTATATAAAACAACCATACTGCAGAAAATGTGGCGACCCAATCTTTGGTGATGTAAACCCCAATTATCTTTGTCACTATTGCACATCAAAGAAACCACATTTTGAAAAAGCACGTTCGGCAATTCGTTTTAATAATATCATCAAAAATGCAATATATGAGTTGAAATATGGAAACGGCACATATATTGGCAAATATATATCTGAATTTGCCGTCCAAACTATAAAAGAAGAGTATCCAAAAATTCTGTTTGATTATGTCACATTTGTACCTCTTCATAAAAAAAGGGAGCGACAAAGAACATACAACCAATCACAAATTCTAGCAAAGTATATTGCAAAAAAACTAAAAATTCCGCTGGCATCAGACCTGGTAATAAGAGCGAGGTATACAAACACGCAGACGCTATTAAATTTCAAAGAGAGAAGTCAGAATATTTCAGGAGCATTTGAGGCTCTGAACGAGTTAAAACTAAAGAACAAAACGATTCTACTTGTTGATGATGTTATGACAACTGGTGCCACTGTAAATGAATGCTCAAAGGCACTAAAAAAAGGTGGTGCTTTACAAGTCTATGTCATCACGGTCGCCAGGGGATAATAAAATTAAGGCTGAGACTAAGATTAAGGTTAAGAACTTAGGAACCATAGCAAAACAATCGAAAAGCCCATGCGACAGATGAAGGAATCTCCGGCGGGCTTGCCCCGTCGGGATTAAGACTAAGAGCTAGTTTTGCCAACTATACTAAGTGGGACGTGGGAAAAATTGAGAAACTGTTCAGTACTTCCTATGTACAGACGAGATTTATCGCGTCCCACCAACAAACAAACCAAAAACTCAATCAATCCAGGCCAGTATGCCACACAGAGAACTTTCGCGAACCTTTCCGCTCCCTCTGAAGTCTTTACCTTGCCCGACCTTGTTAAAAGCAAGAATCTTGCGCTGTGTGTCGCCTGCTGCCCTTACTAAACATGAATGCAAAAAATCATGTGAGAGTGCGGAGTTGTTTGTGGAAACAAAAATAGTCCCATTTGGTTCCAAAAGCAATAATGATTTCTTGATTAGAGTATAAAATGAATCTTTTGCAGAGAAATGGGATTTTTTATTTCGCGAGAAGGACGGAGGATCCATCACAACACAACTAAATTTTTCACCAGCAGCCAATGCCTTATCAAGATACTCCAAAACATCCGATTGAACAAATTGGTGTTCATCATCATCCAACCCATTCAATTCATAATTCTTTTTACCCCAATCCAGAATTTTTCTACTGACATCAACATTTACAGTTTTGCAACCATTTGTTGCAGCATAAACACCGAATGAACAGGTATAAGAAAAACAATTTAACATTGTTGAACCATCTCTTAGACCATCTGTCACTTTCTTACGATTGTCACGCATGTCTAGAAAAAGTCCATTATTCACAGCATCATTGCAATCAATAAAAAACTTGCGTCCATTTTCTGTTACAACAGTTTCGCTGGATGAGGGTTCATCCTTCAATACAATCATTTGAGTATGTCCCAAAGATAAGCCATCCGATGAACTTCGCAGTTTTATAATAAAATATTGAGCATCAATACAACTCAAAAATTTTATTCCAAGATACTCGGCTCTCTTTTCCAAGTCTTTATTAAAGATCTGCATTACATAGTGCTTATCAAACTTATCAAGAGTAATCCCTGAGAGTCCATCACCAATCCCATTAAAAAACCTATATGTGTTGGAATTTATTCCTTTTCTGAGTTCAACAGCCTTTTCAAAAAACTCAGGAATTTTATGATATTCATTCGCCATTCTTCTATTCAAATCTCCCATCACTTGAGTTTTAAGTTCCTTAACAATCTTCCTAATTTCCTATAGTATAACGCAATTCACATGTTTTTCCAACCATTTTCTATACATCAATTACCCTCCCTTGATTTTTCGGTTGAACACCCTTTTTGGCGGGGTCACGGACCCCGACCCTACAGTTGCGGATGCTGCAACCAAAGCTAAAAGGTTGATTGCAAATGGCTTCTGTAGGGTCGGGGTGCTTCACCCCACCTTTTAAATATAATTTTCAACTTTATCACCCAAAACTGAAAAGAACAAGCTTTCATTTGCTGATTTTATTGGTTAAAACAGATGTTTTCGGTTGAACGTAGTTATGACAACGAGGACGACTGTAGGCCATTCACTACGTTCATTGCTTCACCCTATTGTTTCTTTTTAGTGATTAAAGCCTCTCTCGCAGGCTCGAGTGTCGCTCCCAGCATGCAAACAACCGCTGTCTTGGAAAAACGGGAGCGGCAATGTCCTCATTGCCATAAAATAATGTTTTTCACTTTATCACCCAAAAAAGTAAAAGTTGAAATTTTAATGCTTGATTTTGTTGGCTCAAACAGATGTTTTCTTGTCCAACCGAAAAATTAAGGTTACCCTCCCTTAATTTTTGGGTTGTTTGCCATAATTCGGCGGTCAACGACCGCCACTACAGTGTGAAATGTGCAGTTTAATGATCTATTGCAAAATCAACGGCTGTAGCGTCGGTCGGTGACCGACGAATGTGCTACCAAAGCTGCGATCAACCGAAAAATTTAGGTATTTAAAAAAAAATAAAAAAAACTCTTGCATTTTTATGTTTTTAGGAATAAATTATAAACATACTTGGTATGAGTATACCAATTTTAGAAATTAAATCATGGTAACTGTAGGCAATTGTCTAAGACAATGGTTAACAACAAGGAGAAACTATGAACTCAATAATCAAAACCGCAATACTCACAGCCACTATATTAGTCGTTGTGAGCATGTCAAATGCACAAACCAGTATTTACTACAGCGTAGATATTGGTAGTGACCTCGAATTCAGCGACCCGTTCCAAGATGGTGACGAAGTTCTAGATCCGGGAGATATCTATGGGGTGAACATCGGACTTCCCCAATCTAGACAACTGATAAAGAATGATTCAAGCATTTTTCAAGGAGTAGATCCCGATCCAAGCTCTATTGCAACCAAAGTTCCTGTTCAGGACTGGGGCGGTCTTGTTAATCCAGAATGGCCCGATATGTATTTCGATATGGATGGCGAAGATCAGCTCACCAATAAATACATAATCATGGAAGGTCCAATATCGGTAGTAGCACAAGGAGGAGGATTAATTCTCAATCCGGATATCATTCTCTTTTCATATGAAGACGATACAAAACTTGGATGGTGGAGAGATGATGTACCCGTTAAAATTATGCCAGATCATGGTACTGCTCAAAACGAGCTTCTTAAATCAACGGGTTGGTACAGCTGGTTAGTTGATATGCCTTACACCGATGAAACAATGATAGGTCTTGCAAGCAATCCTGTTGCTACAGTGCTGGATGACGATGTTGATGCTTTAGATACTGAAACAAATCGTTATTGGTACTGGACAAGTGATCATGAAGCTCACTACGGAACAGACCCGGGTGATATATATGTTACCGACAGAAATGTAGGTGGATATACAAACGCAATCGATAACTTAGTGCTTGGCGTTCCTGATGGAACCGACATCGATGCATTTGAATTCTGTATCACGGATGATCAAAATATATTAAACCATTTTGTTCTTCAGGCTTCAGGAGCACCCTATCTTGCCGTAATCTTCTCGGTTGATGAAGATGATCCTGATACTATAGTAAATGAATCAGGGGGACTATCACCATCGAGTGTCTACATAAGTTTACTAACGTGGTCTCCTCCAATGCTGCTTACAGAAAAGCTGGAAGATATCGATGCTATTACTTTGAAAGAGCCACCAAAAGATTGGGGTGATGCTCCAACGCCTTACCCGACACTTTCTGCAAATAGTGGTGCCAACCATACAATATCAAATGGATATCACCTTGGTACACTTATTGACAAGGAAGCTGATGGTCAGCCAACTCTTATGGCAGACGGTGATGACAACACAAACTTGCCTGATGAAGATGGTGTCATGTTCACATCAGTAATGTATGAAGGACAGCTAGCAAGTATTGTAGTTATTGCAAGTGGCAATGGACTTCTTAGTGCATGGATAGACTTCAACCACGATGGCGACTGGAACGACGCAGGTGACATACTATTTACAGATGCACCAATAATGGCTGCTGCCAACAACATAACAATTACTATTCCTAATCATAGTTCTGTGACACCATTCAATACGTTTGCACGATTCAGATTCTCATCTCAGTCGATGCCAACACCAACTGGCGCATCTATTGATGGTGAAGTTGAAGACTATAGAGTCGCAGTATACCCGAATCCAGATGAATATCCTGAAATGTCTATGGATTTTGGAGATGCAGAGGCTATGTACCCGGTTCTACTCGCCAATAATGGTGCAAGGCATGTTATGGCAACAAACTTCCTGGGTTCTATAATTGATACAGAATTCGATGGACAACCATCGCCTGATGCATTGGAAGACGACCGAATCAATACAGACGACGAAGACGGTGTTGCTTTATTATCTAATGTTATTCGAGGTTCAAATGTCGTTATACAAGTTTTTGCAACTGACAATGGATTCTTAAATGGATGGGTAGATTACAATCAGGACCAAGATTGGGCTGACTCTGGAGAAAAGATAATAAATACTTACATTCTTTCCGGGGTAACTAATCTGAACATAAGTGTTCCATCAAGTGCTATGCTTGGTGAAACTTTTGCACGTTTCAGGTTCTCATCTATTTCAGGACTATCATATGATGGTTTTGCAGCCAATGGTGAGGTTGAGGACTACAAAATTCCAATCATGCAGGTTGCTTCAACAAACCTGGTTGTAACAAACATGGTAGTTATGACCAATAGCAACGTTGAAGTTAAATGGAATAATGAACCTAATGTACTTTATGCGTTGCAGATAACAACAAATCTGACAACCAACATCACATGGACAACCATTAAAACTGTCACAGGCGGTATGTCGGTTGACAGCAATGCAACTGATGACATCAAATTCTACCGCATTGTTGCACCGTTCACGCCATGATATAACAATAACAACTAAATTATTAAAACTGCCGGCAACACGCCGGCAGTTTTTTTCGGCGGTCATCGCCCGCCGCTCCCGTTTTTCCAAGATAACGGTTGTTTGTATGCAGGGAGTCCCGGAATGCGGGATCCTCGTTGTCATATTCTATAATCAACCGAAAAATTGAGGGAATACCCAAAAAACATTAATTTGATTGCAAAAACCACAAAAAAACTCTATATTACCACCCACCTTTACGCAACAGTTGCGTAAACTGATTTGAAAAAAAGGAAATATAATGGAAAAACTTAATAGAGCTTTATTTGAGAACAATAATTTCACACTACCACAAGACGTAACAATTGGCAGTGTAGCCCCATTACCGGTAAAAGCAGTTCAATTCGGCGAAGGCAATTTTCTTAGAGCCTTTATTGACTGGATGATTGATGAGCTAAACAGAAGCGACATGTTTAACGGTAGCATTACAGTTGTTCAACCAATCCAGCATGGACTTATTGACATGCTTAACGATCAAGATGGCATATACACCTTGTTCTTAAGAGGAATCCAGAATGGTGAGCAAATTGAACAAAAAAGAGTTATCACATCTATCAATAATGGAATAAACCCATATAAAAATTGGGATTCTGTACTTACCCTTTTCAAGCAACCGGAACTGCGCTTTATGTTTTCAAACACAACCGAAGCAGGCATTGCATTCGCTGAAGAAGATTTTTCTAAAACAGAAACACCAAATACTTTTCCTGCAAAAGCAGCAAGATTACTGTTTGAACGCTGGGAAGCCTTCAATGGTGCCGATGATAAAGGTCTAATAATCATTCCTTGTGAATTGATTGATAGAAATGGAGATAAACTCAAGCAATTTATACTACAATATGCAAAAAACTGGAACCTACCAGATGATTTCTCAAACTGGATTGAAAACTCATGCCAGTTTTTAAATACACTTGTGGACAGAATTGTTCCAGGATACCCACGAGAAGATGCAGGAAGCATTTGTCAGGAGCTTGGATATAAAGACAACCTTATAGACACTGGAGAGATTTTCCACCTTTGGGTAATTGAAGGACCAAAAGAGCTTGCCAAAGAGCTACCGTTTGACAAGGTTGGTTTAAATGTTATATGGACAGATGATATGACTCCTTACCGAACACGTAAAGTCAGGATGCTTAACGGAGCCCACACATCAAGTGTGCTTGGGGCATATCTCGGAGGTGTTGACACAGTTGGCGACATGGTCAAAGATGATGTGTTCGGTCCATACCTTAACAAAGTTCTTTTCAATGAAGTTTTACCAATTCTTGACGGAGACAAAGAAAACAACAGGGAATTTGCGGCAGGAATTATGGAACGTTTCAGCAATCCATACATTCGTCACGAATTACTTTCAATATCTTTAAACTCTGTATCAAAATGGAAAGTTCGCGTTATGCCATCCTTTTTAGAGTACGTTGAAAAGATGAACGAATTGCCTGCCGCAATGACATATTCATTGGCAGCACTTATTGCATTTTATCGCGGCAAAGAAAACAACGGCACGTTCGAAGGTTCACGAGAAACAAATAGCTATACAATTAAAGATAGCGAAGATATTCTTGAATTCTTTGAAGACCAATGGGATGCCTTTGATGAAGAAAAAGATGTGACATCTTTAGTTGCTGAAACTCTTTCAAATGTTGATTTCTGGGGACAAGACCTAACTCTTGTTGACGGCTTTGTCAATGCAGTTACTGCAAATTTAATCAGCATACTCACAATTGGCTCAAGGGCAACGGTTAAAAATAGTATTCTAGTTGATAGTAAATAGTAAATGGGCAAATGCGAAAATTCGAAAATGCGAAAAGAGTCGGAACGCCTACAGCGTATTTGGTTAATAATTAAGAATTTGGGAATGACGACTATTTTAAGTCTTTTATGTCCTTTTTGTCTTTAGTTAAAAACAGGAATTGAAAAATAATGAAACAATATATAAAGATAAACCCAAAGGATTCAGTTGCTGTTGCACTGACAGACCTCGCAAAAAATCAAATACTTGAAGAATTTGATGTAACAACACAAGAGGAAATCAAACAAGGACACAAAGTTGCATTACAGGACACTTCAGAAGGCGAAAAAGTAATTAAATATGGCAATCCAATTGGCTATGCAACTCAAAACATTGCTAAAGGACAGTGGATTCACACTCATAACATAAAAACAACCTTGTCTGGAGTAGAAGAATATGAATATGTTCCAAACTTCTCTCCTGTGAAGTATAAGGATGACCAAAAAATGTTCATGGGATATCGAAGATCCAACGGGGAAATTGGCATACGCAACGAAATATGGATTATTCCATTAGTTGGCTGCGTAAATAAAACTGCAGAAATTCTTGCAAAAGATTTCTCTGAATATATTGACGATAATATTGACGATATCATTGCATTTCCCCACCCTTTCGGCTGTTCACAGCTTGGAGATGATCACCTACACACTCAACAGATTCTTGCAGGACTTGCACAACATCCAAATGCCGGAAGTGTGTTGCTAATTGGGCTTGGCTGCGAAAACAATCACATGGAAGCTTTTAAAAAAGTTCTTGGTAAATTTGATGCCGATAGGGTCAAAACAATGATAACACAAGAGTGTAGAAATGAACTTGAAGAAGGCAGAAGACTAATGCAAGAGCTTATAATGCATGCATCTCTTGCAGAAAGAGAGCCATGCTCAGTTGCTAAGTTGAAAATTGGTTTAAAATGTGGTGGGTCAGATGGACTTTCAGGCATCACTGCAAATCCGCTTGTCGGGGTGTTCTCTGACATGCTAATTGCAAATGGAGGAACAAGTGTTTTATCGGAAGTGCCGGAAATGTTTGGTGCAGAAAAGCTGCTTATGGAACGCTGTCTGACAAAAGAGATCTTTAATGACTGCGTTGACATGGTCAATAACTTTAAAAAATATTTTATGAAATATGATCAACCTGTGTATGAAAATCCATCGCCGGGAAATAAAGAAGGCGGAATTTCAACCCTTGAAGACAAATCCTTAGGCTGCACACAAAAGGGTGGTTCCAGTCCTGTTGTTGATGTGCTTGCATATGGCGACAGATTGCATAAGAATGGTCTAAACCTTATGACAGGGCCAGGCAATGATATGGTTGCAACAACTGTGCTGGCAGCAGCTGGAGTTCATGCGGTGCTTTTCACAACCGGGCGAGGCACACCATTCGGAGGACCAGTGCCAACAGTAAAAATCAGCACAAACAGCCAACTAGCTGATAAAAAATCAAACTGGATTGATTTTAATGCAGGCACTCTTGTTGAGAATACATCAATGAAAAGACTTGCAACAGATTTTTTTGATTACATCATTGATATGGCATCCGGAAACACAAAAACAAAGAATGAGCTTAACGGCTACAAAGAAATCTCCATCTTCAAGGATGGGGTCACTTTGTAGAGAAAAAACAAGCAGGCCCATCAATAAAAATGAGCAACATAAAAATTGAACGTAACACCATGCTTCAGCTATTGGCTCCATACATTGCTGTACTGGCCTTCTGGTGCATTTTTAAAAACGGCTGGCTTGCAATACTTGCATATCATGCACAAATTTTGTTTTGGCTAAAACCAGGGGAAACACAACATAAGCTAAACAATAAGCGAATTCTACTCACAGCATTACCAACGGTACTAGCTGGACCAATACTATATTTCTTGCTTCCATACATTGCCAAAACTAATTTATCAATTTGGCTGGAAGAATATCAAATATCAGGACTATCACTTATGTTGATGATTCCCTACTTTGGCATCATTCATCCATATCTTGAAGAGCTACACTGGCAGAAAATACGTGAAAAGAATTATATATCACACATTGTTTTTGCAGGATATCATATCATAGTTCTTTATTCATTTGTAAAGATACCATGGTTGATAGCATGTTTTTTTACCCTTGCTACAGCATCAACAATATGGCAATACACAACAAAGAAAACAAACAGCATCGTACCTGCTGTTATATCACATATACTAGCCGACCTAAGCATAATCATTGCAGTGTACATTATTCAATGAATAATTATTAATGGTTAGTGATTAATGTTGGTAGCTGGCAAAGCCAGCTGTGATAAGTGCTAGGTGGGAAGTGGGAAGTTTTTTCAAGCCTTCGCCGTTCCGGACTACGGCGCGATAGGCAGGACTGATCCTGCAAACTAACCTTTAACCTGCAACATTCACACTGTAGCCGAGGTCAGCAGACCTCGGTTTTTTGCCCGACCTCTACTGAGATCGGCTACAAGCACTGTATCTGCAAACCAACTTTTAAACTGCAACATTCACCCTGTAGCCGCGTCGCCCCGGCGCGGACATAATCATAATATGAGCATAGCGAATTCCAGTATTTCACCATTCAAAGTTCACCATCCAAAGTTTACCATTTACAATTTTTAAAGGGGTATTTCCCTTCATCCTTGGACATTCGTTGCCACTCCTTACAATCGTTGCTTTAGCTTCGCTAAAGCTTGTCTCCACTACGTTCCGGCCGCTGGATATTGGATATTCCTCTTTTATATAAATTATTTCAGCACAATATAAAGTGCATCTTCAGGAAGCGTAATTATAACCTTATCGCCGGAATTCCTTACTTCCAGCTCTTTTACAGCCATTCCGTTGGCATCCAAGGCATATGCTTTAGACACGTAAGCATTATTAATACTAATCATAGCTTTTGTCTTTTCAACATTCCAGATTGACTGACCTGTACTTATTATTTTAAATCCTTTGATTGAAGGTTTTCCTTTGCGTTGAATAGTGGTAGGAGTTTCACTGAATTCATATGGCCGGCAATAAGTTCCAACTTGAACTAAAATCTTTTTAGAAGAATTTATAGGTGCACCATCCATTGAAACAACTGTAATTGTTGAATATTCATTATCGGACTTAATCATAACATCTGACAATTTTATAAGCCCCTCTTTTGCCAACCAACCTGAAGCTCCCTGTGCTTTAGGAGCATTTAGAGTGAACACACCTTTGCCATAGTTAAGCTTTAGTTGACCTGTAACACTTTCAACTGTCTGCGCAGAGCTATTAATATATTTAGCCAAATCTGCAACAAAATTGTCTGTTTGATTTCCACCGTAAACAACCTCTACAGGTCCAACAAGGAATGCCAAAGGTGTCACAAGAGTATTATCGTTGGCACCACTGTTATCCATATCATCTCTGTTTGGATCATATGATTGACTTTCACTAATAAGAGGATTCTCTCTCTTCCACATGCTATCAAAAGTTCTATGCTCAATAACAACAGGTTTTCCACGTTCGACATAACCTTGCCTGAACATTAGTGCAGCTGCAGGAAACTGACCCAATAACATTGGATTTCCAACGCTCCATTTTCCAAAAGTTGAATCCCACTCTTCCTTGCCATGAGCAAACCAGAATAGAGAATCAACACCATTTAAAGAACTGTAAGCAGCAGTTAAGAGCGCTCCTTCTGATTGATATTTTTCAGGTGGAACCCATGTGCTTTCAGGAACAATCATTGCCTTACCCTTAACCTGCTTAAGAGCTACAGGCAGAGCACTCGGATTTAGCAAAACAGAACTATTTGCATATGTATCTCCAGGCATTATGAGATATCCACTTTTTGGTCCATCATGAGTTGTGGATTTATACTTGTTACAACCAATAACCTCATTTGCATCATATGAATAACGCTCGCTGTCAAGCATTGTAACATCATCCGCTGTACGCCAGTTGCCTGCATTAATAATTTGCTTGCAGCCAAGTTCATTTCTTAAATAATCTGACATGTTCTTATTGAAATCATACATCAGCTTTGTGTAAAACTCAAGCTGATCTGACTTGCGTTGCTCGAATCCAGGGTCATTACGCTGTTGAGTCAACTCCCAAACTAATACAAGATCAAGCTTGCCGCTAGTAACGTCATCAGCTGGAAGGTTCTTCCCATTCCAAGCTTTATATGCCGCATCCAATGAACCATACTTCTTTTCAACAAATTTGCCAAACAACTTTTTCAAGTCTTCCCGCACCTGCCCTTTCACAGTCTGCATTGTATAGAAAAGCATACTGTCTTCATTCTGAAACTGAATAATTGCAACCGCAGGATCATCTTTCAAAGCAATTCCTGTATATGGATTTTTTGTTGTATAAAGCTCTTTGAGCCATCCTTTGTAAGCATTCTGTACTTTTGGATCCCAGAAAACGACTGCGGATAAATTTTTATTATCGATATGATCCAATCCCCAACTTGGTTTGTTATCGGTATGAGAGCCCCAGTAAGGTGAAAGACATGTGTATATTCCATTTGCCTTCATAGCTGCAACAAGCTTGAAACTATCATCAAGAGCTTGTTTGTTAACATCTTCAAGCTTAGTATCTTCTTTTATGGTATCAGTAGCAACATGTCCATGCCAGCGAACCATATTAATACCACGTTTTGCCAGCCAGTGACCATGTCTTGTCAAGCCTTCTAAATCTATTTTGCCCTGTGCATATGCATTCAAAGACCAAAAACGTATTGGTTTTGTACCATTAACAAAATCACCATTTTTATCAATAGAAATAAATGGATCAGAATTCTTAATTGGAGTGTTCAAGTATGTTAAATCCAGCATTGATTTATCGCTGAATGCATCAAATTCAGGTTCAAATGCCCACATGCCTTCATCGGCTTCAGACGCACCACTACCAGGTCGTTTTTTACCACTGGGAGAAAATGGTGTTTGCGTCAAATAAAAGCAATCAAGACTACCAAAGTTATTGTTGTCACTTGAAAACTTGAACTTTAGAGTGTTGGATCCCTGTTGCAAATCAACCTTACCAATCTTGACCCAGGCAATAAAACGCATATCAGGTTTGCCATCTGTTGCAATATTACGTTTATCCTTTTCCGTAGAAAAATCAATATTCTTCCATCCTGTTCCGCTCAAATCATATGAAGCCTTAGGATTCGCTACCGGATTCATTCTTGCCCAGAAGGTATAAGAACCTGATTCAACGGCATTAAACTTAAAAGTTGCTTCAGCGTTAGCACCCGCTGCAAAGTTAGAAAGGAAATCATCACCAGAAAGCTCTCCTTTTTTAACAGCTCCTGAGTACCAGTTATGAGGCTTCATAGTAGAACTAGCGGCATCCTCTCCTTCAACCCAAATGTCTTCACCTGCAAAAACAGACATACACATTGAAACCAGTACCACACTCAACATACATTTAAGCATCTTTGACATCGTCATCCCCTTTCTTTTGTAGTTTTTAGTATTACACACGTAATCAAAAATTTTCAAGAGGATAATACCTTTGCAAAAAAAAATCAACGCTAAAATCTAAATTTCATATTATATCTCATTTTTACGAGAAATCATCTCAATTTTTCAGTTGGAGAATGAAACATCTGTTTGAGCCAACAAAATTAACAGAAAATACATTGTTTTATCACCAAATGGGTGATAAAAACAGAAAATATGTGTAAAGGCTTAATATTCAATAAATTATGTCCAATACGACCCCTCCGCCTTCGGCACCTCCCCTTCAAGGGGAGGAGTGGGTGAGTTGTTGTGTAAACCGTTTGAATTGCAAGTTTTACAACTGCTCCCGCTTTTAGGGGAGCTGTCATGCGTGCATGACTGAGGGGTACTCAACCGAAAAATCAAGGAAACAATCAATATGATTTGATACAAATTGACATATCAACAATAATATAATAGACTACCGAAAATAATAATTAAGGAAAAGAATGAACGATCGCGAAATAGCATATAATATAGTTTTGAAAATGATACAGACATCTGGCTTCCCTGAAAAAGAGATGACAAAAGTGAATGCATCACCGTTTGTAAGAGAACTGGTATTGGGAACAGCAAGACAACTTGGAACACTACGTTGGATCATTGGCAAACTGGTTGAAGAACCTCCAGCACCATCAATGGAAGCCCTTATGCTAACAGGACTATACCAGATATTTTTCATGCGAAAATCAGAAGACTACGCTGTAGTTAACGAAACCGTAAACATTTTAGAGGGCAAGGGTGCATCAAAAAATCAAAAAGGTTTTATGAATGGCGTACTGAGAAACGCAGTAAGAAGAAGAACGTTTATTGAGATAGACCTTCAAAAACAACCAATACATATTAAATATTCACATCCAGACATTTTAATTACTCGTTGGCTGAAAGCATTTGGTGAAAGAAACACAATCAATCTCTGCACATGGAACAACACGCCTTCGTTTACAATCATTCACCCTGCACTGCATAAAATTTCAATGGAAGATTTCAAGAAAAGCCTTGATGAAGTCGATATCAAATATACAGAGCATCCTACTTTTGGTGATGAATTTCTAATTCTACAAAGAGGCATATCTGTCACAAAACTTCCAGGTTTTGAAGAAGGTATGTTCTCCGTTCAGGATCCCGCAACAGTTAACGCAGTTAGAATGCTTGATATTCATGAAAATGATGTCATTCTTGATGCATGTGCAGCGCCAGGGGGCAAAACAATACTTATTGCTGAATTGCTGAACGGAACCGGCAGCGTAATTGCCTCTGATATATATGAGGATCGCTTAATACCACTGAGACAAAACATTGACAGAATGAATCTGACAAATGTCAGACTCGCTCAAGCCGATGCTGCCCGCGACAATCTTGCTCAAATTAACGAGGGAAATCTCTTTGATAAAATTCTTTTGGATGTTCCTTGCTCAAACACTGGCGTAATTAGAAGACGCCCCGATGCCAGATGGAACTTTACAAACAACAAACTTAAAAAACTTGTCAACCTTCAAGGACATATTCTTAAGAATGCACTGACTTATCTTAAACCAGGCGGACTTCTTGTCTACAGCACATGCAGTATAGAATCCGAAGAAAACGAGGGTCATCTAAAAAGACTTGATGGCGTTGAGATTATGTCCACCAAATCAACACTTCCTTTTAAAGACAAGATCGATGGCTCCTTCACCGCTCTCATCAAAAAACTATAGTTTACACTTAACCTTCCCTTCTTCGGCGGGGGTGTTGGCGTTTTGACTCTTGCAACGAGGATCGTTGCATTACCTTGGCAGCACACTCAAGCTTGCGAGAGCGGCTGGAGCTTGCGACAACAATAATCCCGCAGTGCGGGAGAATGACCTATCTTCCAGATTGTAGGCATTTTTCACACTGCAAGCTGGAAGCTTACGTTACCCATTTCTTTGCTCCTTATAACATGGGTGCAGGCTCAGCCTGCTAGCACAATCTTCCAGATTGTAGGTGTTTTTAACCTTCCCGAGCCGGGGCGACTCGGCTACAGGGCTGTTCTCCAAATCAAGGTTAATTTGCATATTCCACCCTGTAGCCGCATCCCATGGGCGCGGAAAATGTTGCCAGAACTCATCCGCCTCCGCACCGAGAGCTATACAAGACAGACCTTTTAGCACTGCGTCGTGCATAGCCGCAGGCGACACATGATTTACTATCATCCATTTACTCTTTGAACTTACCTTTATCTTAATTTGTATTAATCTTTATCTTAATTCAGTGGTGTTTGAAGCGTTTTTCGAGAAAAATACTTTTTTTCAGAAAAAATGGTTGCAATTATTCACAATAAAACGTAGAATTCCACGCATTGTTAATTAAGACAAGAAGGCGAGATAGCTCAGTCGGTAGAGCAGAGGATTGAAAATCCTCGTGTCCCCAGTTCGATTCTGGGTCTCGCCACCACTTCCCCCAACACCCCATTTTCAGACATCCAGACTTTGTCCAAATATTTGATTAATGTTAGCCACTGATCAACACGGATTTTCACGGATAAAGAATGATGAACATGATTGTCACCACGACCTTGTCTTGTGTAAGCAAAAAAGGGTGTATTATCCTTAAAGACCAGTACTAAAACCCTTCAACTTCTTGCTTTTTTTGATCGATATATTATTTTACTATAAATAACCCCGTATTGCATACGGGGCTACTCAAATCAAACCATTCCGTGGTTTTATAAAGACTGCAAAAGTGTCCTAATCTTTAATTTTCCTTAGTTTTTCAGTCGGACAAAAAAACATATATTTTAGTCAATAAAATCAGGGAATGAATCTTAAATTGGCCCGTTTTTGGGTGACAAACTCACACAATAATTTCTTATAACTACGTTCAACCAAAAAATTAAGGAATCATTGCCTTGTTTTCTCGAGTGGAGGTAAATATGTGCGGCTGAACTAGTAAAGATAAGGTTCTAATTGCCAATTCTAAAGGTTCTGGGTGATAAACATGAAATATATGTTTTCGACGGTCAGCGCCCGCCGCTACAGTATGAAATGTGCAGTTTAACGGTTGATTGCAAAATTAATGGCTGTAGCGACGGGCGTTGACCGACGGATATGCGTTATGCAATGACTTAACCGAAAAATCAAGCAATCATTGGTGTACACACGAAATCTAATTGACGATAGACTTTTAGAGTGTTAGACTACAGGCAAAATTAATTTCTAATTAGGAGCAATATAAATGACCAGAGATTTCATCCCATTTTCAAAACCGTCCATATCAGAAGAAGCAATCAATGCAGTTGCCGAAGTTCTGCGTTCAGGCTGGATAACAACCGGTCCAAACTGTGCAAGATTTGAAGAAGACATCTGCAGATATACAGGAGCCAAGAATGCAATTGCGCTTTCGTCTGCAACAGCAGGAATGCATATTGCATTGAAGGCTCTGAATATAGGTCCAGGTGACGAAGTGATCACACCATCCATGACATGGGTATCAACCGTAAATCTTATTGAGCTGGCTGGCGCTACACCCGTTTTTTGTGATGTGAACAAAGACACTCTTATGGTAGAAGCCAAAGACATAGAACCACTGATAACAGAAAAGACAAAGCTTATAATTCCCGTCCACTATGCAGGAGCTCCTGTTGATCTTGATAAGATACGCAGACTGGCAAAAAAACATAAGATTAAAATCATTGAAGATGCTGCCCATGCAATAGGCACAGAATACAAAGGAGAAGCGATTGGCAGACACGGAACAGCAATTTTTTCATTTCATCCAATCAAGAACATCACCACTTGCGAGGGTGGTGTCATTGTAACTGATGATGACGAGCTTGCAACACAGTTGAAACAGCTGAAGTTCCACGGACTTGGTGTAGACGCTTTTGATCGTGAAACGCAAGGCAGAGCACCTCAGGCAGAGGTTCTGACCCCAGGATACAAATATAACATGACAGATGTATCCGCTGTCATTGGCATACACCAGCTTGCGAAACTGGATAAGTTCAACAGCAAAAGACGCAATCTTTCAAAGCACTACAACAAATTACTTAAAGATATTCCAGGAATAATACCTTTAGAACATCCTAAATATGACCATAAACATGCAACGCATCTGTACATCGTCAGAGTTGACGACAATATTACCGGAGTTGAGCGCAACACATTTATGGAAGAACTAAAAAAGGTTGGCGTTGGAACTGGATTACATTTCAAGGCAGTACACCTGCATAAGTATTACAGAGAAAACAGTACGACACAACGTGGAGACCTTCCAAAAACTGAATGGAATTCTGACAGGATCTGCTCTCTACCTCTATTTCCAGACATGACATTGGATGACATAGACTATATTGTTGACAAAATCAGACAAATAATATAGTATCAGCCAATTAATTCTTATTTACCTGGATTATTAGTAAACTTTGTAGCGAAATAGCGTAGAGTGCTTAAAATCAATGAGATAGTGTAGAATAACAGATGTAGGTTTATAAACATAAATCAAATTTGTTATTCAAACTAATTCTTTGAATTTGAGTGCAATACACTGTTGCAGTAGATTTTTATGAATAATTCAGGTTAGCAACCCCTAATGTAATGGAAACAATATGACAGAAACTTTATCAGTTGTAATACCTGTTTTTAATGAAGAAGATAATCTTGATGAACTTATTAAAAGAACGCTGGCTGCATGTGACAAAACAGAGATACAATATGAGATTATTCTTGTTGACGATGGAAGCAAAGACAAATCTGTTGCTATCCTTGAAAAAGCATCAAATGAATTCCCTACAAAAGTCATTTCCGTTCTCCTAAACAGAAACTATGGACAGCATGCAGCCGTTATGGCAGGACTGGAAGCTTCAAAAGGTTCAATTGTTGTTACTTTGGATGCAGATTTACAAAATCCTCCAGAAGAGATACCAAACCTGGTGAATGAGGTTATCGAAAAAGGCGTGGATGTTGTAGGAACAATCAGAGAGAATCGTCAAGACTCAATTTTTAGAAAGCTTCCATCAGCAATGATTAACAAAGCAGTTCAGAAAGCAACCGGTGTTGCAATGAGCGACTATGGTTGCATGCTCAGAGCCTACAGAAGAAACATTGTTGACGCAATGCTTCAATGTCATGAGAGAAGCACATTCATCCCAATTCTTGCCAACTCATTTGCAGCAAAAACAAGCGAAATCAAAGTTGCTCATGCAGAGAGAAGTGCTGGCGATTCAAAATATAACTTTATTAAACTAATTGCATTGCAGTTTGATTTGGTAACATGCATGACCACATTCCCTATCCGAATGCTAACATACATTGGAACATTCATTGCAATGCTTGGAACTCTATTTGGTGTTCTAATTATCATTTTAAGACTAATCCATGGAGCCGCATGGGCAGCAGAAGGTGTCTTCACACTATTTGCTATTCTATTTATATTTGTCGGGTTACAATTCTTAGCAATGGGCTTGCTTGGGGAATATATTGGAAGAATCTATGAAGATGTCCGTGCAAGACCAAGATATTTCATAAGAGAAATAAAGGGAAAGACAACACTTTAAAAGCTGGCTGACGCCAGCAGGTTAAGGTTAAGACTAAGGTTAAGGTCAAGGGCGAAAAAACGACCAAATCTTAACGAGTTTTAGTCCAGAGTCCTGAGTCCTGAGTCCTAGACGTGAAGATCCGTGTGAATCCGTGGCTAAAAACAGATTTGAAAAACAATTTAAGAAGATTACACAAAATTAAAAATAAGAAATGACATAAGGAAAACAATGAAAACTATAGTTTTTGCATATAATAACATTGGTTGCGTCGGCATTCAGTCACTAATTGAAAATGGATACGACATTCAAGCCGTCTTCACGCACACAGACTCTGCAAATGAAAACATCTGGTTTGAATCAGTTGCACAGGTTGCAGCAGCAAACAACATACCAGTATACGCTCCAGAAGATGCCAACCATCCAATATGGGTGCAGAAGATAAAAGAACTTGCACCAGACGTAATATTCTCATTTTACTACAGAAACATTCTCAAGCAGGACATCCTAGATATACCAACAGCAGGCGCATACAACCTGCACGGATCTCTACTACCAAAATATCGTGGTCGTTGTCCAATCAACTGGGTGCTTGTTAATGGAGAATCAGAAACAGGTGTTACACTTCACCACATGACAGCAAGACCAGACGACGGCGATATCGTTGCACAAAAAACAATTGCAATCGAAGATGCTGACAATGCAAAATCTCTAAGTCTAAAAGCAACATGTGCAGCAAAAGAATTACTAAAAGAAATTTTACCTAAGATTGCAGATGGCACTGCACCAAAAATGGCTCAAGATAGCTCAAAAGCATCATACTTTGGTGGCAGAAAACCAAAGGATGGCGAAATTAATTGGAACGATTCTGCTACAAAAATCAGAAACTTGGTTCGAGCTGTGACTCTTCCATGGCCAGGTGCATACACATTTATCGGTACCAACAAATGTTTTTTCTGGGATGTTGATGTTGTTGCAGATAACGAAGGCAAAACAGCTGGAACCGTTTTGAGTGCAGAGCCTTTAACCATTGCATGCGGTAAAGGAGCAATAAAAGTAAACTTTGCTCAATCAGAAACTGGCGTATATTCTACCGGCAATCAATTTGCACAACAAATGAGTATCGTTGAAAATATGAAGTTCACATCTGACACATCAAAACTTAAAGAGAAAAATCGCAAGAAATCAGTTTTGATTCTTGGTGTTAACGGTTTTATCGGCAACGCACTTAGCGAAAGACTTCTTGCAAGCGGCAAATTTGAAGTTCATGGCATGGACTTACGTTCAAACAACATAACCTCCCTACTTGATAGACCAGACTTCCATTTCTTTGAAGGTGACATCTCCATTCACAGAGAGTGGATTGAATATCATGTAAGAAAATGTGACATAATTCTTCCTCTTGTTGCAATTGCCACACCAATTGAGTATACAAGAAATCCACTTAGAGTTTTTGCACTGGATTTTGAAGAAAATTTGAGAATTGTTCGCTATTGCGCAAAATATAACAAACGAATTGTATTCCCATCAACATCTGAAGTTTATGGGCAATGTCCAGATGACGAATTTGATGAAGATCATTCTCAGTTAGTTACTGGACCAATCAGCAAGCAACGTTGGATCTATTCATGCAGCAAGCAGCTGCTTGACAGAGTTATTTGGGCATATGGAACAAAAGAAAATTTACCTTTCACACTATTCAGACCATTCAACTGGATGGGACCAAAGCTTGACTCTCTTACATCAGCACGAATCGGCAGCTCAAGAGCAATCACACAGCTGATTCTTAATCTTGTTGAAGGTACACCAATCCAACTTATTGATGGTGGCGAACAAAAACGCTGCTTTACAGATGTTACAGACGGTATTGAATGTCTATACAGAATCATTGAAGACAAAGACAATGTATGTAACGGCAAAATTTTCAACATTGGTAATCCTGTTAATGAAGCAAGTATCAAAGAACTGGCAAATATGTTGCTTGATAAATTTGAAAAACATCCTTTGCGTTCAAAATTCCCTCCGTTTGCCGGCTGTGTGGAAAAAGAGAGCAAAGCGTACTACGGAAGTGGTTATCAGGATGTTCAGCATAGAAAACCAAGCATCAAAAATGCTCAGAAATATCTGAACTGGACTCCAAAACTTACAACTGAAGAATCTGTTGAAGAGACTCTTGACTACTTCCTTAAAGAAGCTGTTGAATCACACGAGTTTGAAACAAAATAGAGGCTGACATTGCCAGCAGTGGGAAGTAGGAAGTGATAAGTGTTAAGTTTCTCGTCCTACTTCGCTCTTCAACCTACGCTGGACGCTTCGCCCGTGGCGATGGTAGTCCTGCTGTCCAGTAGTCCCGTAGTCCAATATTAACCAAATGACTCAACAGCCATTAGATTGTGGCTGAAAATAATTAAAAAAAACTTAAAGGGAAAAAAATGTCAGAATTTAAAAATGTAACAATTGTAAAAGCTGCCAATGTCTATTCAGACGGCAAGGTAACAAGCAGAACAGTAATCTTTGAAGATGGAACAAAAAAGACACTTGGCATCATGTTGCCAGGCAACTATGAATTTGGAACAGCAGAAAAAGAGATAATGGAAATCATGTCCGGCGAAATGGATATTCTATTACCAGGATGCTCTGATTGGCAGACAGTTGTCGGTCCTCAAACTTTTGAAGTTCCAGCAAACTCAAAATTCAGTCTAAAAGTAAAAACAGTTTCAGACTACTGCTGCTCATACATCGCTCAGTAAAACAAGAGACTTCTCCATGCTCTAGTATCTCTGTGCAAAAACAAAAAAGTTAAAGGAAGCCCAACATGTCGGAAAGCATTACACACACAGCGGTCGTTGACGACTGCCTCAATTTTGTTTTAAACCAATCAGAAGAATTCTCTGGTGCTTTTTTCGAGGCTGCAGAAAAACTTAGACCATTTGCACAGCTTGGCGGAATTACCCGTCATGGCGACAAGCACAATCCAATGCTTTTGGAAAAACTGAGAGAACAATACAAAAATGGTGAGTTTGACGACCACTGTCTTTCAAAACTTGCATTTGTAATTGGCTGGATGTCGCACAGAGCGGCCGATCGGCAGTTCAAACGCATATTCAGATCTGTTGATCCCGACTGCGAGTTTCGCCCAACCAACTGCTCGGTATATCATGATGCATATCTTTTCGGTGTTTCATATGACAATGGAAACACATCTCCATACACTCCTGCAATACTGAACCCAGGCATGGAACCTGATGAAAACACAAAATTGGTTAATGTTGAAACGGTTGAGAAACTTTTTGACCAGATGTGGATTCGTATGCTGATACAAATGCACACTTTTATACCGGACGATGACGATATCGAGCCATGGCTTGATAACGTCTGCTCAAAACGTCAGAAAATCTATGTAGATCTAAACAGATATGCAGCAGCTTATGCAAATCCAGACAAGGATATGTACAAAAGATTCATCACAGACATAAATTTTTATGACGCCAATGATAAACTTCTGGAAATTGCAGAAATTTTAAGACAGGATATAAATCAGAATAAATTTGAACTTGATGAACCTCAGAAAGTAGCTACCGAGCAATCTCAATATGCACAGGCTCTCTCAAGAGCATTTAAGTACGTAAGAGCTGCAAACAGTTTCTTCAAATATGAAATTTCAATGGAAGAACTTGTTGAGATTCTAGACATAGGAAAACCTGAGCTATCAAAGGTCTAATTTTGCTCCCCCCACCAATTTAGAGAAAGAGCAAAATGAAAATAGTAATATTAGAACCGTTGGCAATATCCGATGAGGTTTTGAATAAATATATCACACAATTTACCGTTGCTGGTCATGAAGAGTCAAGTCCTGAAATGGTAAATTGATTTGCTCTCAATTTTTCGGTTGTAGATTCTTTATTCTATTAGCCACGGATAAACTTAGGGCGGCGTAGCCGCAACCAAAAGAATATTAACCACGGAAGACACCGAAAACACGGAAAATGTAAGAGTTTTGAACCACGAAAGGCACGAAAAACACGAAAATCGCTTTGCTCAAAAAGAATGCATCGCCATTGAAACTTTTGTTCTATTGCTTTTATAGAAAAAAGCAATAGTGCCAAAAGTTTATGGAACGATGCATGTTAGCAACTCTGATTACAGATGGCTAGCTCTGCTAGTCCCGTATGCGGGAAGCGGTAGCATGTAGCCACGGGTGTAAACCCGTGGAGATAAAATACAAGCAACGCTTGTACCTGCTCAGGGCAGTGTATGCCGTAATGAAATGAAGGCAAAACAGAAAAGTTGGACACCGGTCTTTCCTTATATAAGGCGTTGCAAACAAAGATGTTATAAAGTCCATTAAAAATAATCGACCATAAAAAACAAGAAGTTGAAGGGTTGTAGTACAAAGGACACAAAGGGCGGAGATAGGAAGAATGGGACATATGGGACTTATGGGACCAATGTTGATTGCATCAGGGATATTCGTTACTATTGGTTTGCAGATGGATATCCAATTACCTATGGGGCTAGCAACACTTTAAAGATAAGTACTAAAGAAGCTGGCACAGAAATCAGATGTATGGTCAAAGCTGTTGGTGCATGCAGCATGCCGGAAGGTGTGAGTGCGGAGAATGTTGAGTTGTTTAAGATGATTGCGCATGAGCTGGCGGCTGGCAGAGCCAGCAGTGCTAAGTGATAAGTAGGAAGTGATAAGTTTTCCGCGCCGAGGCGACGCGGCTAGGTGAGGAATGAGCTTCCGCTCATGTTGTTATGCCGAGCTGGAGCTCGGCGTTCCCAGAAGATGAACCAACGAATAAGCGTTTCAAGGAATCTCCCGCGCCGGGGCGACGCGGCTACAGCGTGGAAAGTGCAGTTTTAAGGTATATTGGATAATCAGCCCTGTAGCCGAGAGTGAAGGAAATGGGCTCGGGGGATTGAAGTTTTAGAATGTCCAACATCAGCCTTCGCCATTCCGGACTTCGGTGCGACAGGGCAGAAGACTGGCAATGCTAAACGGCTATCGTTTTTGGTGCCGTCGTTTTTCCATCCGTCCTATTAGTCCCGTAGGTCCTATCGTGAAGAATGGGAGATATGGGATTAATGTGGTGACTGCGTCACCGAAGGATGATAGACTGTTCTTGCTGACCTTAAATTTATTCACTTTTTCCTTAACTTTTCGGTTGGAGATAAATTTGTGCGTTTGAGCCAACAAAATCAGACATTGATTCTTCGAAGGTTTCGTTTCTTGGAGATAAAATGGAAAAATGTTTTTCGGCGGTCAGCGACCGCCGCTACAGTATGAAACGTGCAGTTTAACGGTTGATTGCAAAATTAAGCACCTGTAGCGTCGGTCGATGACCGATGGATATGCCGTCATACAATGATTCAAAAAAAAACCTCAATTTTTCAGGTGAAATTTTTGCAGTTGAATTTTTTGAGAGATAATGTTATCATAGTAAGTTAATTAATTTTAAGGAAGAATCTATAATGAAAACATATATATTACCATCTTTGCTTGCGGCAGATTTTGGAAATCTTGCAGGTGGAGCAGTTTTAGCAGAGAAGAGTGGGGCAGATGAATTACATCTTGATATTATGGATGGTCATTTTGTGCCAAACATAAGCATGGGGCCTGATGTTGTTCAGATGTCAACAAACACGATTTCTATACCACGCAATGTTCATCTTATGTTGACTTATCCAGACAAATATGTTGAAAAATTTGCAGATGCCGGTGCATCTTCAATTCAGATTCATGTTGAAGCAGATTGCGATATAAAAGCTTGTCTGGAAGATATTAATCAACGAGGTATTAAATCGGGGATAACAATTAATCCTGATACAGCTGCAGATGCAGTGTTTGAGTATTTGCCATTGGTTGATGAGGTTCTTTGTATGTCGGTTCATCCAGGATATGGTGGACAGTCATTTATGCCAAACGTTTTGCCAAAATTGAAAGCAATTAGGCTTAAGGCAAATGAGCTTGGACTGGATGATCTTAGAATAATGGTTGACGGTGGAATTAATAGGGAAACGGCAGTTGAGTGTGCAAGAATGGGGGCAAATGCATTTGTTGCGGGGACATTTCTTTTTAAGTCAGATGATATGGCTGAAGAGATTGAAAATTTAAGAAAATCTACAGAGTTAGATTATGGGAAAGGTTTACTCACTACGTAAGCACTTCGTTAAAAACTGTAAATGGTGAATAGTAAATTGTAAATGGTAAAATACAGGAATTTGCTACGCTCATGTTCTGACTATGTCCGTGCCGGGGCGACACGGCTACAGTGTGAAAATTGCAGTTTAACCGTTGATTTTTAAATGAGCACTGTAGCCTAGAGCATTGAACAAATGAAACGCTGTAAAGATTTTATTCGAGGACGACGTTGGGCTTAAAAAAAAATCAAGTAATAGCAGGCCTATTGCGTATTTTTTTGAAAGATTCAACGGAA
>JAQICX010000010.1 GCA_027858345.1 Kiritimatiellia bacterium
GGGAACGCCGAGTATTACTCGGCTCTTCTGTAGCCGTGTCGCCTCGGCACGGACATAATAATATGAGCATAGCGAATTCCAGTATTTCACCATTCAACGTTTACCATTTATAATTTTTAAAGGGGTGTTCATTCGAAATTGCCATTTCGCTACGCTACATTGTTCTTGCAAATTTATTTTTAGTTGCAAAAGCCTCTCTCCCGTTGGTCGAATGAATGTTCCATGCTTCGCTTCGCTATGCAGGACAAAGTCGACGTTCTATCTTTTAGGTCACCTCGGGGCTTGCCCTCGTGGAACCATGATTGGCGGCAACGCCCGCCCTAAAAAACAATCAATGGCTCCGCCATTCCTTAATTCCGCAGACGATAGTCAGCTCTTTATCTTAACCTTAATCTTCTGGCTGCGCCAGCTTTGGTTGCCTGCCTGTTCGTGTACTCACGCAGACAGGCGGCTATGCCGCTCTAAGTAAAAATGAGGCACTTCAGCTAAGTCCGAGAATATCCTGCATATCATAAATGCGAGGTTTCTTATCTGTTATCCAGGATGCTGCAAACACTGCACCATTTGCAAACACTCCTCTGTCCGATGCTTTATGTGTCAGCTCAAAGCGTTCAGAGTCGCCGGCAAAGATAACAGTGTGGTCGCCGATAACATCGCCACCTCGGAGTGTGTGTATGCCAATTTCACCTTTGGGGCGTTCGCCGGTTATGCCTTGTCTGCCGTAACATGCCACATCGGCAAGTTGTCTTTTACGACCTTCAGCTAATGATTCTGCAATTCTCATTGCTGTACCACTTGGAGCATCCTGTTTGTGACGATGATGCATCTCAACAATTTCAGCATCGTAGTCTGGTCCAAGAATTTCTGCCACCTTTTTGGTTAGTGCAAAAAGCAGGTTCACACCAACGCTCATGTTTG
This sequence comes from Kiritimatiellia bacterium, assembly GCA_027858345.1. Classification (GTDB taxonomy): domain Bacteria; phylum Verrucomicrobiota; class Kiritimatiellia; order JAQICX01; family JAQICX01; genus JAQICX01. The sequence continues at coordinate 919 of JAQICX010000010.1, forward strand.
GTGCCCATACAACCGGAATCTTAAATGATTCTTTTCTGACCACCTCTGTCTCTTCTGGTGTCAGTCCTGTTGTGCCTATCACAACCGCACAATGTTTTTCTGCAGCAATTTTAATGTTATTTGGAACTGCTGCATGAAATGTAAAATCAATTAATACATCTGCCCCTTCAAGAGCATTGAGTAAATTGTCTGTTAAAGCAACATTTTGAGTTTCACAACCAGCAAGCTCTCCTGCATCTTTTCCCAAGTTTGGATTTTCCGGCAGATCAACTGCACCATAAAGTACTGTATCTTCCTTCGCGACAACAGCTTGAATTAATGCTTTTCCCATTCTGCCGCCAGCCCCAACTATAACAACCTTTACCATAAAACTATCCTCTATTGTACATCGGTTCACTTATGATGCCGATATCTATCATAATATTTTTTAAAATTTTACTGTTTTCAAAACTAAGTTCGCACATCGGGAGACGATAAACTTCATTAATCATCTCTGCATATGACATTGCTGCTTTGATACCAATTGGGTTTGTCTCCAAAAATAGTGCTTTGAAAAACTTGTAGTATTCATAATGAAGCTTTTTTGCTTTAACAAAATCGCCATCCATAACAGAGTGAACCAGCTTTGATATAACTGCTGGAATAATGTTTGAAGCAACGCTGACAACTCCAACTGCTCCAACAGACATCATTGGCAGTGTTAATGTGTCATCACCTGAGATGACTTCAATGTCACATGCACTTTTAATCTTGCTGACTCGCTCAACAGACCCTGCAGCTTCTTTTACTGAAACAATATTCGGGTGTTCGGCAAGTCTTACAACTGTTTCAATCTTAATTGGCAAACCTGATCTCCCCGGCACGTTGTAAAGCATCACCTTTCCACCTTGATCTGCAATGGTATAAAAGTGTCTGTAAAGGCCTTCCTGTGTGGGTTTGTTGTAGTATGGAGTAACCTGCAATGTCCCGTCAACACCATCTCCAATAGCTCTTTTTGTCAACTCAATTGCCTCGGTGGTTGAGTTTGCACCAGCACCTGCAATAACTTTGATTTTGCCGCCAGCATATTCCACTGCTTTTTTGACAACCTCACTATGTTCGTCGTTTAGTAGGGTAGGAGACTCTCCTGTTGTTCCAACAGGCACAATCCCATCTATATTGCCGGCAATTTGGATCTCAATTAACTCTTTAAATTTGCCGAAATCAACGCTTCCATCATTGTTGAACGGCGTTACAAGAGCTGTATATGCACCCTGAAAATTCATCTTTCACCTCGTTTGTTTGTGTTTAAAATTCAATTTCCATCATAATAGTATAATCGTACAAAATATGCAACCAAATTCACCTTAGATTGCTAAAAACCTCAATTTTTTCGGTTGGATGCCCTTTTACGGCGGGGTGAAGCACCCGACCCTTCCTCCTTCGCTGTTCCAGACTACGGCGTGACAAGAAAGTTGCGGATGCTGAAACCAAAGCTAAATCCTTGATTTGCAAGTGTTTTGTAGGGTTTTCCTTCAAGGTCCTCTGCGTCGGGCGTAGCCCAGCTACTAACAAGATTTATTATATTGTTAATAGCTGGGCGAAGACTGATGACCCCGCCTTTTAAATAAAATTTTCATATACACTGTAGCCACATAGCGAAGCATAGAAGGGTAACGTAACGATCTTCGTTGCTGGTGTCAAAATGCTTTCAATCTGGAAGATTGAGCTACTTTGCAGAATAGCGAAGAATGTAAGGGCGAACAAAAAGGCATGAACCATATAAACCGTGACTGAGCCTCATTTTTTAAATTAAATCCGTGTTTGATCCGTACTGCAATCCTTCAAAGTCTTGCGAGTATAGTTTTTTAGGACTAAGGACTCAGGACTCTCGACTAAAACAAATCATGATGGATCTGTTGCGCTGTCTTGTCGAGCCTTGAAGAGCAAAGGCGATGACTGACGAACATTGAGAAACGCTACAATTATTGTTCCAGCAGTTTTTTGCTGGTTGCAGATATTGCAACAGCTCCTAATGGGGCGGTAATCAATATACTTAAAACCGCCACAGCCAGAATGATCTCACCCGGCATTGTAATCATACCAGCTGCTTTCATTGCAAGCAGTGGCACTGCACCCATTGCAGCCTGAACAGTTGCCTTTGGCAGATATGATATGGTTATAAATGCACGTTCCTTAATTGTGAATATACTTTTCATTAAACACAGCTGAACTCCAATTGAACGCCCTAATAATCCTAGAAAGATTATGATAATTCCACTAACTCCCGCATCTAGAGCAACGGGGACATTGACTTCTGAACCAACCAGAATGAATAGGACAAGCTGTGCAAATATCCAGATTTTTGCCAGTTTTGAGGATAACTCATGAGCAATTGGTTCACGTTTTTCAAGAATAACAAATCCAATTGTCATTGTTGCCAACAGAGCAGAAAAGTTTATTATGCTGTGGATATTCTCCTGCAAGGCAACCAGAAATATGGATGCAGACATCAGAATTAAGACTTTTTTAGTTGCTCTTGGATTGAATTTGTCAAACAGTTTGCACATTATAAGTCCAATTAGTGCTCCTCCTGCAATTCCCAGTATAATTGAAATTGGCAGGGAGACGACTTGTTGAACAGTGCTCAGTTTGTTGCCGGTATACATGCCTAGGAATGAAGTGCATAACACAATGGCAAATGCATCATCGCATGAAGCTGCCGCCAATATAAGGGTAGGGGCTCCATGCTTTTTACCACGACCTTCGTTAATAAACTGAATCATAAACGGAACAACAACCGCCGGGGAAACCGCTGCAAGTATGCTGCCCAAAATTGCAGACTCCAGTGTGGTTAAATCCAAAAGCTTTGGTCCAAAATAGGTGATCACGCCAACTTCACAAAGGCATGGAATGAAGGACATTAAAAGTGCCCTTGCACCGACTTTTGCCAATGTGCTTTTGCTTACCTCTAAGCCTGCCCTTAACAGAATAATCACCAATGCAATTAATCTTAGATCACTGGCAACATTCTTCATTTCAGGACTGAATACATTCAGGCAGTAGGGACCAACTATTACCCCGATAACCAGCAATCCAATTAAACCTGGTAACCTGAATTTTCTCATAAGCCAGTCGGCAAGAAGTCCAAATAAAATTATAAAAGCAATACCAGTCGCCATGTTAATAAACTCTCCATCTATAAATTCAGAGCAGAAGTATAGTCTTTATATTCTTTAAAGTCAAATTAACTCATTTTAAAACAATGGTTTCATTAATTTTTCGGTTGAATGCCCTTTTCGGCGGGGTCACGGACCCCGACCCTACAGTTACGGATGCTGCAACCAAAGTTAAACTGTTGATTTGCAAGTAGTTTGTAGGGTTTTCCTTCAAGGTGCTCTGTGTTAGGCGTAGCCCAGCTACTAACAAGATTTATTATATTGTTAATAGCTGGGCGAAGACTGATCACCCCGCCTTTAAAATGTTTTTTTCAACTTCATCACCCAGTGGGTGATAAAACAATGTGCTTTTTGCTAATTCTATTGGTTCAAAAGCATGTTTTTATCTCCAACCTAAAAATAAATCTACAATTAACGATTTGATAAATTGCGGTTTATGCCTTGTGAACACCTCTGGTCTGCCATCTTTTACTTTTTGGTTTTTGAACGTTTTACCCTAAGCATTCTTTTAAATTTAGTGAAAACTTCGAAAAAACATGCAAAAAAATCGAAAAAACTAAAAAAAAGCTGTTTTTTTAGGTTAGACATTTGACATATTGAACTTAAAAGACTAATATGCGTTAGATTTTAATAAAGTTACATATAAAAGAATAGGAAAAAAAATATGAAAAAAGTACTGAAGACTGTTGTTGCCTTTGTTTGCACAACCATGTTTGTTACATCATCATTTGCCTCTTTTGGTATGGAGGACAAGTTGAATGTTGCTGTTGATACTGGTGTAAATTATACAGATAATAGAGATTCTTCTAATTATGACAAAGAATCTACAACTGATTATAGAGTTGGTTTGATTTTGGATGGTAAGTTGGATATGGAGATGAGTCAATTATCATACTTCGCATTACCATACATGCGTTATAGAAGTAATCCTGCTGTATCTCAAAATTATACACAGTTAATGGGTTCTCTTGGTTTTGAATTTAAGCACAGATTCACTGAAGTTTTTAATATGTCTTTAGACGAACGGTTCACATATACAGATGACCAGAGTGTTTATCGTGCAGGAACGGGTGAACAGGTTCGTGGTGATCAGAGTTATTACATGAACATTGCTGGTCTTAACTTTGATTATTTTAAGACTCAACAAACTAAGTTTAATGTTGCTTTTGGTAACACAATTCAAGAGTACAGGGATAATGATGTTGGCAACAGATCAGATAGAATTGAATATTCAGCAAGAGCTAACGTAGTGCATCAGTTTTCAACAACTGCAGCTTGGGAATTGATTGTCGGTTACAAAGAATACGACCTGGCATCTGAAGGTTTAGCACAAAAACGTGACTTTGGTTCAACTCTTGCTGCTGTTGGTTTGTACAACAATTTCACAGAGCAGTTAACTGCTGGTGTTAGAGCTGGTGTACAGTATCAGATCTATAAAGATGGTGATATTGATTCCAATGCTGCACCTTATGCTTCTTTATGGGCTAAAGGTTATACAATTCCAACTGTTAGAATTAACGGTGAATTGTCTCACGGTATTGCGGATGCAGCTGATTATCCATTTACATCTGTTGAATATTCAAGAATTAATTTGGCTTTGAATTGGGAATTAACTAAAAAATTCTCATTTGTGGGCCTTGGTAGTTTTGAATATCAGGATTATAGCTCATCATCTTCTGAAGATACAGTTCCAATAGACCTGTTTCCTAAAAATAAGCGTGAAGGTTCAAAAGAAATTGGTGTAGCAAAGGTTGCATTAGTTTACACTTTAAAAGAATCTTGCAAGTTGGAATTATCACAAAGATATGAATGCTCAGATTCAGATGTAGTTGAATCATTCACAAAGAATGATACTGCTTTGGTTTTGGCTTACGAATTCTAAGATTAAATAGAGTTTTCTCATTTCTAAACAAGCTTGAGATTATAAAAATATATATTTATTTGTAATCCCAAGCTTTTTGTTTTTATAAATCACATTTCACAATAATAAGGAATAATATGTCTACCGACTCGGGGCAAGCACTACATTTTTTAGATTACTGGTGGGTTATTCGTTCTCGTAAGGAGATCATTATAGCTGTCGCAATGATTATAATTGCTTTTGGTGTTATTATAACTTTTAATTTACCCAAAGTATATAGTTCAGCTTGTTTGGTTGAGGTATATAAAACTAGGTCAGATATAGATCTCTTTGCTCGAAATACTTTTCAGTATGATCCATTTTTCCTTACAACCCAATTTGAGATTATTCAGTCTAGACCTGTTGTTGAAGATGTTGTTCAAGAGCTTGACTTAGTTCGAATTTTAGGCACAGCTTATGGATATGCAGATATGTCTCAAGAGGCAGCACTAAACACCACTGTTGATCTTGTTTCCGGTTCAATGAAGGTTCAGCAATATAAAGAGACTAATTTAATTGAAATAGAAGTTTATATGGCCGAGCCTAAGGATGGTGCGCCTCAGGTAGCTGCGGATATTGCAAACACTATTGCTGATGTTTATAAAAACCAGGCAATTATGCGTTCTGAAAAGGTTAAGAAAAAGTCTTTAACAATATTATCTGGAGAAATTGAGAAACAAGATAAAAAGGTTGCTGACCTAAATAATGAGCTTGATAGAATTCGTGATGAATATAAAATCACACTTGTTAATACTATTGCATCTGACAACAATGCGGGTCAAGTTGTGCAACAGTCTTCTATCAGTCAGCTTGAAAACCAAAGAATGCTTGTCACAATTGATTTGGCAAAAAAGGGTGCGTTTCTTGAAAAGATTCAATCTTTATCTCAAAAAGACCTACAAGATGCAGCATCATATTTGACACAGGCTCCAGCATTGGAGCAACTTGTTTTTGACAAACGAACAGCAGAAGTTGAATTGAAAAACGTTAAAAAATTGTATGGTGCAAAACACCCTAATGTTCAAGCTGAAGAGGCTGTTATTGCAGAGCTTGATGTGAAGATAAATGATGCTCTTAATGGTATGAAAACAGGCATTCAGGCTGAATATGAAGCATCACTTGTTATGCTTGAGGAAATTGACTCGCAACTTGACGCTTTGAAAGTCGCAGAGCGTAAGGCAGAAGGTGAAGGCTATAAACAATATAAGGCTACGAAGAAGGATTTTGATAAAGCTCAGTATATTCTAAATGAGCTTGAAGTTCAGTATGTTTCTAAACAGATGGAAACCAAAGTTTCTGATATTACTGTTGAAAACATATCTTCTGCAAGAAGTAATCCTAAACCTGTCAGACCTAAAGTTATGCTTAATATTATTTTTAGTGTGATTATCGGTGTTGTTGCTGGTATGGTTTTGGCTTTCTTCCTGGAATACATTGATACATCCGTGAAGACAATCGAAGAGGTTGAGCGCGAAATTGATGAGCAGGTGCTAGGTATTATTCCCCAAAAGGTAAAACCGCTTAATGATCCAAACGCCAAACGTGGTCATGCTGAAGCATATCGAGTTTTTTGGACAAATGTCCGTTTTGCCAAAAAGTTTAATGACGCTCGCGTTATTTGTGTTTCCAGTGGTAGTATGGGTGAAGGCAAATCATTGACTCTGTTTAATACAGCATATACAGTTGCTAGTTTAGGTAAAAAAGTTTTGTTAATTGACTGTGACTTGCACAAGCCAACTCAACATAAGATGTTTGGCGTTGAACGAGAAAGAGGTATGACTAATGTATTGTCTGGAGATATCGAAGATGTTAAATCTGTTGTATTAAAAACAGACCTTGATATGTTGGATTTTATACCAAGTGGAAGAATGTCTCGCGGTTTGGGGGTTTATGGTTTGGTAGATAACAAACGCATGAAAGCAATTATAGATACATTTAGAGATGAATATGATTACATATTTGTCGATTCGCCTCCTATTATCGGCGTTAGTGATGCAGCTATTATATCCAGTGAATGTGATATTACTTTGTTGGTTATACAGCACAGAAAGTATCCTATTGCCGTATCTAGAAGAGCAAAGGGTATGCTTGACAATGTTGGTGGAAACATTGCAGGTGTTTGTTTGAATAATATTAACTCATCACGAGATAATTCTTATTACTATTATTACAAACAACACTATGATTATTATCCTGAAGGTGGTAAAAAGGTTAAAGCACCAAAAGCAAATAAAGCATAATTTAAATTGTAAAAGGAAATTGAATGAAAGTTTTTAGAGAAATATCTATTGTCTTATTGTGTTGTTTGATGACTAGTTTGTTTTTTGGCTGCATATCTTCAACCACATCATCTAGTGATGTTGTTAAAAAGTATGAACCAGTTGACTATGAAAGAAACACGGACAAGTGGGTCATGGAGATGAAGTTTATGCGCACCCAGAGCATGGCTCCTGTTAACAAACTTCGTAGTGGAGATTCTATTGAGGTTTTCCTGCGTGGTATACCTGAGGAAGTTCATGTTCAGGATGTTATTGATCATGATGGCTATTTGAACCTTCCTTATATAGGAAGGATTAAACTTGCAGGCAAAACAAGCTCTGAAGTTGAACTTGAGATTGAAGATGCTTACATAAGTGGCGAGATATACAACAATATTAGTGTCATCATTGTGACTCCGCAAGATGAATATTTTGTCAGAGGTGAGGTCGAACGTCCAGGTAAATTTGTTATCACCGGCGAAACAACATTGAGCCAAGCTGTTGCAACTGCGGGAGATTTTACTGATTTTTCGGATAAAAGAGACATAATAATCAGACGTAATGGCAGATCATATAAATATGATATGAACAAGATAGACAAGGGGGAACAAAAGGATCCCTTCGTTTTGCCTGGAGATATTATTGTCGTTGGCAGACGTCTTGTTTAATTCAAAATAGCATGTTGCTCTACAGTATAAAACAGATAAAAGAATGAAAAAATTTCTACTAATTTTCTTTGGGATAATTTTGATTTTATTAGGTTTTTTTAGCGTTAACTATTCTATAAATGCTAGTAGGGCACAGGCTATATACACTCAGTCGAGATATTCACAGAGAGCTGCGGAGCTCTCTCCCGAAAATATATATTCAAACTATCTGCATGCAACCAAACTTTATCCTTGGAATTTCTATTTTTCAGCATATGCAGGTGAAGCGCTTTTCTATAATTTATCCAACTATGAAGGTGATGAGCTTGTGCACTGCAACGAAATTATCGAAGAGATTGCCCGTCAGGGCTTAGAGACCAATCCATATAATACTCAGCTCATATATTTGAATATGAGAATGCTTCAACTGGAATCGCCCAAATCAGCATTAGAATATTGGCAGAAATTTGTTGATTGGTATTTTTGGAGTGATTACAATCACTCTGTTCTTGCTGAACTTTATGCCAAATCTGGTATGTATGAAAATGCTTTAAATGAGTTAAAATATTTAGAAAAATTCCCCAAATTACTCGATCACACAAAACACCTTATAGATGATGCTTGGCTGCTGGAGATGAAACAACCTCTTTTGGCTCCCGGTGACAAACAATAAAAACATTAGTTTTCGGTTGGGGACTGAAACATGCATTTCAATTAGTAAAATTAACAGAAAACGCATTGTTTTATCACCCGTTCCATGCTTCGCTCTTTAGCTACGCAGGACACAGTGGGTGATAAAAACGAAAAATAATTTTCGTCGGTCAGCGACCGCCGCTACAGTATGAAATGTGCAGTTTAACGGTTAATTGCAAAATTAATGGCTGTAGCGTCGGTCGATGACCGACGGACAATGACGTCATGCAATGAGCCAACCGAAAAATTAAGCTAAAAATATTTTTTCTATCTTTTTTTTAAAATTTAGATTTTAATTTTGTTTCATTAACCGTCTCATTTTAAGCTATTTATAGTCTTATGTCAGAAAGTATGTAACTTAAATCAAAAAAAAAGCTTTTTTTAGAAGAAAATACTTGCAAATTGGGTCGGTTTATATAATAATTGAAACAAAATCGGATAAATGTATGCTTTTATAGCCTGAAACAGGCTTATAATTGCTTAAATTAAATAATAATGGGAGGTCATAAAATATGACTCGTTTAATAAAAATAATAGCTATAGTTGCTGTTTTAGCTTCTGCTTCTGTGCTACAGGCTCAGATCTTTGACGAGACCTATTCTGGTGCTACAACTAATAGTGGACCAGCCTACGTTACTAGTAACGGGGTTACATGGGTGGCAAATGAAGGTTTGAATATTTCAAATTCAGCTGCTGTATTTGAATATACAGGTACTGCAAATATAACAAATACACAAGTTGCATTTACAATAAAACCTGTGCTAAATGACGCTGTACCAACAGATGTTGCTGGTGCTGCAGTGGTTTTTTGGGTAAACACATCTTCAAATGTTTATTACCTTGAAACTGCTGGTACTACTGTATCAAACGACGCTGTAAATGTAATTCAAGGTGACGGAACGGTTGATTTCTTCGTTAAGATTAATTATGTTGCACAAACTTTTGATCTGAGAGTAAATGGAACAGACTTTGATACCTCTGATATAGTTTTCACTGGTGCTCCTTTCTATTCAACTGATCCAACAAACCTTACTCAATTGGTAATCAGAGAAACAAGTGATAGCGATGTTGCTGTTGTTCAAGTTTTTGAAGTTCAAGAACTTGATCCTTCTGGTGCTCCTACCGCTGTAACAGGTGCAGACATAAAGGTTTACAAGAAAGACGGTAAGGTTTATGTTGAACTGAATATTGAAACAGATGGTAAGCCAACATATTTCTCCGTAGCCAGAGAAGATGGAAACGGTGTAGTTTTGTGGGACAGTGGAAAAGTTGAATATAAAGACGGACAGGCTGTTTATGTATTTGATAGCGACACCACTATTGATCCTACCAAAACATACACATATGTAGTTACAGATTTGCTTGAAAATGGAGTTCCTTCTACTTTAGGAGAATGGACAGCATATGATGTAAAAGTTAATCCAATGCTTGAAGCTAAGTCTTTTGAAATGACTCAAACACAAATGACTCTTACATTTGCATCAGTTCCTGATGAAACATATAAGGTTGTTGGTTTTGTTACTCTAGGTGGAGAGTCATCTCTAGTCGAAGATAATATTCAATCTCAAGGTGATACAACAGAAGTAGGAATAAACCTAATTGGTAACACTAACTTCTACTTTCAAATTATCAAGAAGTAAATAAATCATCTTTCATCAATTTATCAAAGAAGCTCACGGTTCGCCGTGAGCTTTTTTTTTGGTTAAGCGGAGATATGTTCGCTTTGCTCGCAGGTTAAGATTGAGAAGCTCGCAACGCTCGCTTCTCCGAGGTCATTTCCTTCATACTCGGCTACAGCTAGAAGCGTGCAGTTTAGGGGAAGGTTGCTGAATCAATATCTGTAGCCGGGGAACAATGTTAAAAGTTTGAGTCCTGAGTCGTGAGACCCCTGAGTCCTAATAAGTTAATTCCTGCCTTAGAACGGCAGTCGCACAGGCTTCGTACAAGGCGAGCTACGAATAAAGGACGCCGAGGACGGCGTCCCTCCCTGCTTGCAAAACAACCATTAAACTGCAGCTTCACACCTGTAGCCGAGTCGCTCCGGCTCGGGGAGCAACGAGCTAGCTTTGCTAGTCCCGCAGGGCTGGAAACTTTTAGTCGCTTAGTTTTGGCGAGAAGTGAATTTTTCCTGGCAGTATGATTTGTTTCATGCTTTTCAAAGCAAATGAATCAGTCATGCCTGACACGTAGTCGAGTATAATCTGCTCTGGTTGGTGCTTGTTTTCCTCTTTATAAAATGGTTGCATTTGCATTAGGAAGCTACCAAACTGGTGATCTAGATCTAAGTTTTCAGGCTCCAGGTATGCATCATTTTCAAAGCCATATTTTTTAAACATATCAAGTAGATAGTTAAAGATGGTTTGAATTATGTTCTCGCCATAGTTTTTATAGTTTGCAATTTTAGGATGAAAATATATATTTTGGTAGTTGAAGTTTCTAAGTTCTTTTAGAAGCTCAAATTTATCATCAGAGAAAGTTATTATATCTTTGTCTTTGGATGTCTCAATTAAATCTTTGACCAGTTCGTTAATGATTTCACCATTGCTTGTGCCCACTTCCTGGCGTAGACTTTTGGGCAGGTTTTTCTTTTCAATAAATCCAGCAATAATCGCATCTTCGATGTCACGTCCCAAGTAGGCAACTTTGTCTGAAAAGCGGCAGATGCAACCTTCGTATGATGCTGGATAGTGATTGCGGTCATTGATATCTTCAAGAATTAATTTTTCGTTTCTTGGCTTTAGATATTGCTCAAATTTTTCACCATTATGAAAAGCTATTCCATCTCTGACTGCATAGGTGAGGTTGAGACCACGTCCGCCACGTGATAAGCAGTCAACAACTCTTAGACTGTTGATTTCATGGATGAATTTCATATCGCCAGGGAGTATTTTGCTTAGGGCATTTTCGCCGGCGTGTCCGAAAGGTGCATGTCCTAAATCATGTCCAAGTCCGATAGAATATGCCAATTCTGTATCTAAATTCCAGTCACCAGCAAGGTTAAGTCCTTTGCAAATGCTGGCAGCAATTGTAGCGACGTGCAGAACGTGTTCAATTCTTGTGCATACGTGGTCGTTGTCGGGATCAAAGAACACCTGAGTTTTGTGTTTTAGTCGTCTGAAAGGTGTTGCGTGTATAATTGCAGTTTGGTCTCTGTAATATTCACCTCTTACGGGATATGTTTTTTCCCTTTTGCGTTCAAAATAAATATTTTGGTCTAGTGGATTTACTGGCATTCTTTACCTTTCTAGTAACTGTATAATAACCACACAAATAATGTATACTGCGATAATAGAAAATAGTAATTGCGAAAACAAGTATAAAATAATATAATGTCGCATTAATTTATGTAAAGAACTGAAAACAAGCGAGAAATGCAATTTATGAATAAAGTTACACCAGGAATGATTAGTCCCGCATTAAGAGTGCCTGCAAGTATTGTAAAACCTGTGTATGCTAATACTGGTATTCCAACGCGAGGTCGATCAACACTTTTTTTAACAAATGACAGAATCGAAGCACTGCGGGATACTTGTCGAATAGCCAAAGAGGTTTTGGATATTGCGGCAGCTGCAGTAAAAGAGGGGGTGACAGGAACAGAGATTGATTTTATTGCACATGAGGCTTGTATTGAGCGTGGTGCATATCCAAGTTGTTTGAACTATAATGGTTTCCCCAAGAGTATTTGTGTTTCTGTTAATGAAGTTATTTGTCATGGAATTCCTGATAGCAGGGCGTTTGAGAATGGTGATATAGTCAACATTGATGTAACAGTGTTTAAAAATGGGTATCATGGTGATTGCTCTAAGATGGTTTTGGTGGGTGATGTTGACGAACGTTCCAGGAAGCTTGTTGAGGTTGCTGAAGAGAGCCTATATATAGGAATTAATGCAATAAAAGTTGGTGGGCGTATTAAAGATATTGGAAAGGCGATTGATTCTTTTGTGCAAAAGAATGGTTTTTCGGTTGTGCAGGCCTATTGTGGTCATGGTATTGGTGAGACTTTTCATGCAGATCCTCAGGTCCCTCATAATTTTACTCCAGAGATTAAGTATAAAATTAAGTCGGGAATGGTTTTTACTATTGAGCCTATGATTAATATGGGTGACTGGCGTCATAAGCTTTGGGAAGACGATTGGACTGCTGTGACGATTGATGGTTTGCCAAGTGCACAGTTTGAGCATACAATTCTTGTGAAAAGAGATGGTGTTGAAGTGCTTACCGGGTAGTAAACTGGTATTAAATTGAAATTTAGAAAGTTGGCATAATGAGTGACATCGATCATAGGAATATATTGAATAACTTTGTTGAGAAGGCAAAACATCAAGACAAGCTTGAGTTTATGAATAGTTTAATTCATGGTCTTGCTGCTGTTTTCAGTCTGGTTGCTTTAGCAGCTATGGTTGTGTTTGCATCAATGGAGCAATCAACATGGAAGATTGTGAGTTGTGCAATATATGGTGCAACGATGTTTATACTGTTTCTTTCATCAACTTTATATCACGCATTTAAGCAACCTAAGGTTAAAGAGTTTTTCCACATATTGGATCATTCAGCAATTTTTTTGTTAATTGCCGGCACATATACGCCATTTTTGTTGGCAACAAATTTACGAGGTCCATTTGGTTGGTCTCTATTTGGTGTGATTTGGGGATTTGCTGTTGTTGGAATAGTGATTAAGGCATTTTTTACGGGTAAGTTTAAAGTTCTATCTACGATGATATATCTTTTGATGGGTTGGATTATTGTTTTGGCAATGAAAAGGTTGTGGTATGCAATTGAACCGGCTGGTTTCTTCTGGTTAGTAGCTGGCGGTTTACTATATACACTGGGTACAATATTCTATTTAAATAGGAAGTTAAAATATCATCATGCAATATGGCATATATTTGTGTTCTTTGCAAGTGTGTGTCAGTTTATATCAGTTATGTTTTATGTCATTTTGTAAAAGGAGAAAGATGGATATACAACAAATTAGTGAGAGGTTCTCTATTGCTGGTCGTTTTGTTTCTGCAAAGCCATTGGGAAATGGCAATGTCAATGAGACAGTTCTAGTATCTTATGTCCAGGAAAGCGGTCAGGAAGCACGATATGTTTTTCAGCGAATAAATCATAATGTTTTTACAAAACCACTAGAGTTGATGGATAACTATGTTAGAGTTTCTCGGCATATAAAAAATAAGTTTGACCAAGATACCTCCGGTACTGCACATAGAAGTGTGGATGTTGTGCTTACAAAATCTGGAGAAACATGTTGTCTGCTTGAAAATGGGGAGTATTGGCGGGCATATAAGTATCTTGAAAACACAAAGACTTATGAGGTTGTTGAAAATGCCGATCAGGCATATGAAGCAGCAAAGACATTTGCTGAATTCTTAAAATTGATTAGAGATTTATCTGGCGAAAGGCTACATGAAACAATACCTGATTTTCATAATACTTCGAAAAGAATAGAAGTCTTAGAGGAAGCTGTCAAAAATGATTCCTATAATCGACTTAAGGATGTTGAACAAGAGGTTAATTTTATTTTTGATCGAAAAGAAGAAGCGGGCACACTGCTTAGGCTTTTGGCTGAGGGTAAGTTGACAGAACGAATAACGCATAATGATACAAAATTGAATAATGTTCTTTTGGATGTTAAAACAGGTTGTGGGGTCTGTGTAATTGATTTAGATACCGTTATGCCTGGACTTATTCACTATGATTTTGGGGATATGGTGCGTAGCGGTGCTGCTTCTACGGATGAAAACGAAAGTGATTTATCTAAAGTTTATATGAAGTTTGATATGTATAGTGCAATTCTTCATGGTTTCTTAAAAAATTCTAATGGTTTTATGACCCCTCTTGACAAAGAACTTCTTCCATTAAGTGCAAAGATTATTACTCTAGAGACAGGTGTAAGATTTTTGACTGATTATCTAATTGGTGACGAGTATTTTAAGATTAGGTATCCAAATGAGAACTTTGACAGGGCTAGAATGCAGTTAAAGCTTGTTGCATCAATGGAGGAACAATTTGAGAGCATGCAGAATGAGGTAAGTAAGGTGATTTGCTGTGAGTAGTTTTGAAAAAGATACGAAAAATTTATTTAATAAAAAGGTTTTATTTAAGTATGCCTTGCAGGGTGCAGTTCTTGCATCTATTGTTGGTGCGGTAATATTTTTTGTAACCCTTTCACCAGACACGTGGGTTGAGCTTAAAAATATAAATTGGTTATATATCGTTTTGCTATCGTGTATGATTATGCTTGCATGGTTTTGCAACAGTACCCGTATATATCTTCTGACTCACTCAATTAATCATAATATTAGCTTTCGGTCGGCGATGGCAATTTCAATTTCTACAGAGTTTGGCGTTTCGGCATCTCCTGGAGGTGTTGGAGGTACTGCCGTAAGGCTTGGATTATTAGTCAAATCCGGATTGGATTTGCCGAGATCAACAGCTCTGTTTGCTTCAGATGTGTTTGTTGACTGTCTATATTTTATAATAATGATGCCTCTTGCAGTTTTTATTATTCTTACAGACCCAACATGGAATAACTCTTTTAAAGGTATGGGCAACTTGCCATATATTATTCTGGGTTATATGTTGTTGGTGATTGCTTTAGTCACCTTGGCAATCAGAAACGGAAAAAAATTAAATAAGTTTGCTCACCGGTTGCTGAGAAAGTATGGTCATAAGCGACGGTTATCTGGTCGTTGGAGAATTGTTACGGGCAATTTTATGACAAATATCAGTGCTTCTTGGGGTGCTGTAATTTTTTTATGGAAAAACAAGCGATCTGTGTTAGTTTGCAACTTCTTTCTTTCAACAATACAACTTACATGCCGTTATAGCACTTTGCCAATTCTTCTGATTGCATTTTCTTGTGATAAAAATCCATTTCCACTATTTTTTATTCAAGGAGTTGTTTTTTTGCTATCAGCGATGCTTGTTGTGCCTGGTGGTGGTGGTGCCTCCGAAATCATAACATCTTTAATCTTACCTGTTTTTGTTCAGAAATCGGTGATTGGTGTTATTGTTTTACTTTGGCGTATATATACATATTATTTTTATCTATTTATTGGCGGAGCAGTCTTTTCTTTCACAATAAACCATCTAAATATGTTAAAACCAATTGACAAAAAAAATGATAATTGATAGCCTTACAAAATGAAAAAGAAAATATTATTAAGTTTTATTGCGTGCTTAAGTGCATTTGTTGGTATGACCACCTTTTTTCAAGGGTGTGAAACAGAGTCTGCATCAGATAATTTTGTTGAAATAACTCCTGAATATTCATTTGTGGAAGAGGGGCAGTCGGTTGTCCTTGCAGCCTCTGGAGGTTATTCTTATGAATGGTCTTTAAGCAACACTGATTGGGGGCTTCTCACAGAGGAGACAGACACAACAGTTAAGTATACCAGTACTTATCAAGGTTCCTCTGATAATGAGGTTCAGACCGTTACTGTGAGATCGTATATTGAAGGAGCTTCTTCTTCAACAAATAGTACGACATATGAACATTTTGCATATGCATATATTACACATTATGCTGGGTTGTCAATTAGTCCAGATTCTGCAACAGTGGCTTTGAATGCATCTATTACCTTCACTGCATCAGGTGGTGATCCAGACGAGTATAGCTGGTCATTGTCTGAACCAAGCTGGGGTGTTTTAACCAGAAATGGTTCAAGTGCCACTTACACTAGAAGCGGTGGTCCAAATGATGGCATACAGATCTTAAGTTTATCATTCAATAACAGCAAAGTGTATGCAACAATTCAGCATACTGGAACAGATGTAACTCTTTCTATATCTCCAACAAGTGCATCTGTTAATTCGTCTGGTGATATTGTCTCTTTTACAGCCAGTGGTGATGACGATGAAAGTTATTCATGGTGGCTCGCCAATGACTCTTGGGGTGAGTTGACACAAGGTTCTGATACACAGGTTTCATATCTCTGGAATGGTTCCGGTGATGGGGAAACACAAATTTTGTATTGTAGAAATGCAGGTCAAACAGTTGAAGCTGCGATTTCTCAGGGCGAAGCACCTTCTTCTTTGTCAATCAATCCTTCACAGGTAGATGTGATGTATCTTGGACAGGTGACTTTTACTGCTTCTGGTGGTGTTGAAGACACCTATGAATGGGGTCTAAGTGAGCCAACATGGGGAACTATGACCCAGAGTTCAGTTAATAAGTCTGTCTATACAAGAACAATTGAAGCTAATGGTGGAATTCAGTATATTACACTCGAGAATGGTTCCGAAAGCGTTCAGGCGGTTGCCATCCATGTTGATACCAATGGAATTCCAACCCCTCCTACACCGTAGTCTTAAAATACAAAGAGTTTAATTTGTGAAAAATCGGAAGTAGAAATGCTTCCGATTTTTTTTGCTCAAAATTTTTTAAGATGCCTGTTTTTTAATTTTTTTGTTTCCAATGTTTATGCTTAAAATTGGTAAATGCCAGTGCGGATTATTATGGCTTGCGAAAATTGCGTGAAATTGCTATAATTAAGGAATTGTGATAGTATTTTTTTATATTTTACAGGATAGTAAATTATTGTAATGAAGCTTTTAGATAAATATATTTTGGGAGGATTTTTAACGGCCTTTTTTTCAACGGTTGTTGTTTTCTCTTTTTTGATGAGTATTGGTGCCATTTTTAAGGTTATTCCATATCTTGCCAAAGGTGTGCCATGGAAGCCTGTGTTGAGTATTATTGGTGGTATGTTTCCGGAAGCTTTGTCGCTTTCAATTCCTGTTAGCCTTTTGGTTGCCAGTTTGCTGATTTTTGGTCGATTGTCATCGGATGGCGAGACAACTGCAATGAGGGCAAGTGGTTTGAGTATGTGGCAGATTTTATCAAGTTTGATACTTGTTGCTGCTGTTTGTACGATCATCTGTATAATTAATAGTGGTTTTTTGGCACCATACTGTCATTATGTCAGGCGTTCTGCTATTCGCAAACTGGTTGTTGAGTCTCCGGTTGAGATGATTGAAGAGGGGCGTTTTATAACTGATTTTAATGGATTAGAATTTTATGTAGGTAAAAAAGATGGTAATAATTTGAAAGATATTCGTATCTTTGACAATAGAAACAATCAAGTTAGAAGAGAGTTAAGTGCAGAGAATGGATCTATTGCACAGGATGAGCTTGATATTCTTATTAAGATGTCCAATGTTAGAATTGACCCGTTTTTTGATGATAAACCAGGCTCTCTTTATGCAGATGATTGGGTATTAAGAATACCAGACGTTCTTCAGGATGACGTTTATAACAAAAGAGATTATGATATGAACTATTTCGAGATTTGGGAAAGAATTGTGAATTTTGATTTTTATAATCCGGAGGCCACAGAGGAGGAGGCTAAAATTGCAAAGAGTGAGTCTCTCACAGAGATAAGCTCAAGACTGGTTTTGGCTTTTGCCTGTTTGGGATTTGTAATGGTTGGAGCTCCGTTGGGCACACAGGCTCATCGCAAGGAGTCAAGTCTTGGAATTTTAATGAGTTTGATTGTTGCCGGAGTATATTATATGTCAATGATTTTGATTAGTTCATTTGCCGATGTACCAGCTGTTTATCCATATATTGCTATATGGATTCCTAATTTCCTTTTATTTGGATTGGGAACATTTTTAATTTTGAAGAACAACTAGGTTCCTCTTTATGTTTTGGTTAACAAAAAAGGTACTGTCAAAAATAGGACATTACACTGCGTTTCATTGCTGTCGTAAACTCCAGCCTCACTTCCGCTGGTCGTGGGTATGAAAAATATGAAAACTGAATATCCAATAACCAACATGGAATATCCAAGGAAGAAGTATGTACCCCTCCCACCTCGCAGGCGAGGTGACTTCCCCTAAAAGCGGGAGGAGTTTTGGCGGACAAGGTTTAGATTGCTGATACAACCATCTGTAGCGTCGGGCGTTGACCGACGAAAACACAGGGCTGAAAGCCCGTAATATCACTGCCTGGGGCAACGCCTAGGTGAAATAATAAAAACAAGGTTTTTACCTGCCCACGAAGTGTCGTACATTGGAAATTGGACATTCCGTGTTGGATATTGGGTGTTGAAAAAAGAGGATAAGACAAAATAGTCTGTATCCCATTGATTTATAACAAAATAGGTATGAAAAGAGTACAAAGCTTTTGACAGAACCACAAAAAAATGAAAGATAGAGATGAAAGAAAAAGAGAATAAGTTAGTATTTATATGTGCTTCAATTGTTGGATTGTTGGCATTATTGGTTTATATTATTACATTAAGTAGCGGTGTTTTTCCGGGAGAGCCAGCTAGAACGGCTGCAGAGGTTATTGGTGTTGCCCCACGTCTGGGAGCAGATGCGCCAATTTATCATTTTATAATGAATTTTCTTAATAAGATCAGCGGCGGGAATGTTTTTCTTTTCAACTTTGTAAGTGCAATATTTGGAGCTCTAGGAGTTGGATTGATGTATATTATAATGCACGATTCTATAAAATACCTTGTTAGCTTGGAAAATGATGACCAGAAGAAGATTACAGTGACTTCGCATATTGCGGGTGCGGTTTCTTCATTAAGTTTGCTGTTTTGTCTATCTTTCTGGGTTTCAGCAAATCGAGTGGGAGTGTTGAGTTTTCATATTTTCTTGTTGCTTGCTGTTGTAAAGCTTGTTATCTGGTTTGCTGAAACAGGCTCTTTGAAGGCTCTTCTTGTTGTTATGTTCTGCTATGGCATAGGTATTTGTGAATATGCTTCATTCATCACATGCTTTCCAGTTGCAGTGATTTTCTTGTTGATCTTTATGTGGAAGCACGGCATGCTTAAGCCAATGATATGTCTGTATGCAGTTTTAGCCTTGGTGGTTGGTCTTTCTTTCTATCTGATTTCTTCATGGTTCTTCTATAATTCTCCTGGGTATGAAATCAGAGAGTATGGCAGTTTCTGGCGCATACCGTATGGTTATATTAATGATCAAATGATTAGTATTCTTAGAGGTTTGCCTAAGGTGGGCTGGTTGTTGATGATTCTTCTAACCATTGTTCCATGGATTGTAATGCTGTTTGTTGCACGTAGGTCGTTGAATTATGATGAAGACACTACTTTCTTTTTGTTGCATATTGTACTTTTAGTTGTTGCAGTGCTTGGTCTGTTAGATCTTCAGGGGTCACCATGGTATATTTTCGGGGTTCGCAAAATTATGATATTACCATATCTTTTAACCACAAGTCTTTTAGGGTATGTAGCTGCATACTTCTTTGTCGCCACAATAGGCAGAAATAATATTAGATTTGCAAGAGGCAAGATGAAGTTTGTTTCTGAGCATGGAGCTAAGATTATGCTTCTGCCAATTTTTGCTTGTATAGTTTATTTACCTATCAAAAATGCAGAGATTGCAAATGCAAAAACTTCAAAATATATAAATAGTTTTGCCAAAGATGTTGTGACCAGCATGGATGGAAGACCGTGGTTATTGTCTAATGGTTTGCTTGATTATAACTTTATGATTGCTGCTAAGCAGGAAGGTGTTGATTTCACATGCTTAGATTTGTCTAAGGGAAGCACGACTTTATATCTAAATTTCATCAGTAAGAAGTTTGATAATATATCGTTGCAGAATGTTGCTAAAATTGGTCTTCAGCCTTTACTGAAAACTTGGTTTGATTTGATGGAGGCTGACATAACAAAACAGCTGGCGATTTTATCTGTTCCTGACTTCTGGCTTGCTCAGGGTTATGTGTATGTACCAAACAAGACATTGTTTTTGGGGGCTCAGGATATTGAATTCATTGACTCTAAAAGACTATTTGAAGTAAATGAAGATTTTTGGGCAACACTAGATGAACTGAATGATAAAGAATTCAATGAAAAGAATCTGGCATATATGTATATCAATTATATGCAAAGACATTTGAGTTTGATTGCAAACAATCTTGGGGTTTTATTGGAAGACTTAAAGCTGAATGACGAGGCAATCAAAGCATATGAAGATGCTATTGATATGAATGAAAATAATATAAGTGCTAAACTAAATCTAATATATATGGGCAAACAGGGAGTTTATAAGGGCGATGTTGATGTGCTTGAAGAAGAAATCGAAAATTTATCAGATAGCTTAATTAATTCAATTTCTTTGATGGGGGTTTCATACTATAGTGGATATGTACGTGAGCCAATGTTTTTTGCTAGAATGGGCTGGGGCTGGGCACTGTCTGGTCAGCCCAAGCTTGCGATTTTTGGTTTGACAAGGGCTATGGATATGGTTGATGAATCTCAACAGGCATATATTAAAGGGACCTTGGCGTCTGTTTATCTTAATTCAAATGACATTAGCAAAAGTGCTGAACTGTTTTTAGAAATTTTGGAAGAGAATCCTACGAATTTACAAGCATTGGTTGGCTTAGCTAAGATTGAGCGTCTGAAAGAAAATTATGAAGAATCTAAAGGGTATCTTGATAAGGCGGCAGCAGCTGGTTTAGAACCCCAATATTATGAGTTGGAATTAATTCTTTTAGAAGTTCTTCAAGGTCATATTGAGCCGTCGAGAAAACGAGTTGAAAAGCTTCTTGAACAGTATCCTGATATGCATGGAGCTCGTGTTCTTTTGTCGAATATGATGATTGGTGATTTGGATAGCAAAGGTGAATTGGCTGATAATCTAAGGGAGTTGAATTCTGTTAAAGGTGGTAGAGCAATTGCAGATATTATTAAAGGTAATAAAGCATTGCAGGAAAAGGACTATGCACGAGCTAAGTTTTTCTTCCAGAAAGCTCTGGCCTCCAGAAATCAGGATGTTACTCTGCTTGAGACCCTACTTAGATTGGATTTTCTTTTAAGAGAAAAAGATGATGCAAGAAAACATGTCGTACAGCTTTTAAAGATTGATCCTAACAACTATTTTGGCAACTATATTTATGGAACAATTCAGGATGATGAGGGAGAAAATGATTTTGCAGAAGATTCATATCGCAAGTCAATTGCTGTGAAACCGACACCTGATGCATTGAACTCACTTGCATATTTGCTTGTTTCAAAAGGTCAATATGTTGAAGCTGAAGAATTGGCAAAACAGGCCTTGGAGTTTGAGCCGAACAATGTTTTGTATTGCGATACATATGGAATAGCTTTGTATTATCTTGATAGGTCGAAGGAGGCATTGCCATATTTAAAAAAGGCGGCAGGTGCTCTTGATATTCCTGTTGTTTATCTGCATTATGCAGCTGTTCTTCTTGATGTTGGACAAGTTGAGGATGCAAAGGTATATCTTGATAAGGCAAGATCAAATGATGCTACGTTACCATTCAAAGACAAGCAATTGGGTGACGAATTGCATGACCGTTTAAGGAAGTGATATGATACCGGTAATGACTATTGCGGGGTCTGATAGTGGTGGTGGTGCAGGAGTTCAAGCTGACTTAAAAACATTTGAGTCAATTGGAGTTTTTGGCACATCTGCAATAACTTGCGTTACAGCCCAAAATCCGGATGAGGTAACAGGTATTGAATCGATATCTGTTGAGTTGATTCAGAAACAGATTCTAACAGTTGTTAACTCTTTTGATGTGGCTGCAATAAAAACAGGAATGCTGTTTTCACAGGAAATTATTTGTGGTGTTGCTGGTGTTTTAAAAAGGTTGAACAATGCTGCTATTGTTCTTGACCCTGTTATGATTGCTACATCTGGAAGTAATCTTTTGCAGGATTCTGCTGTTGAAGCCTTAAAGCATGAGTTGTTACCTTTGGCAAAGGTGATAACACCCAATATACCGGAGGCAGAAGTGCTTCTGCAGAGAGACATTAAAGGGCTTGCTGAAGCAAGAATGGCTGTTGAAGAGCTTTCACACATGTTTTCGATTGATGTGGTTCTAAAAGGCGGACACCTTGAAGAAGGTAAGGATGTCTATGATTTGCTGTTTTGTGAAAACAGACTTCATGAATATGTTTTACCGAAAGTAAAAGTTGATGAAAATCATGGAACAGGTTGTACATTTGCTGCAGCACTAACAGCATATCTCGCATTAGGAAATAATTTGCCGGATGCTGTAAAAAAGTCAAAAGAGTTTGTTACAAATGCATTAAAATATGCCGTAAAGATGGGGAAGCATCAGCCATTGAATTGGTCGCACGGTTGTTAGTTTAGGGCTTGCTGGCCAATTCATAAACAGTGCACCCTGGTTTATATTATAGAAAGTTAAGAAAATGAAATTAGAAATAGAAAAAGTTGTATATCCTGGAAAAGGTCTTTCGAGGACAGAAGAGGGAATGGTTGTTTTTACACCTGGAACACTGGTTGGAGAAACCGTTGAAGTAGAGATTGTAAAACAGCATAAGAATTTTGCAGAAGCAAAGTTGTTAAATATTGTTGTCCCATCTCCAGATAGAATTGAACCAGCGTGTCCTTTGCAGAAATGTGATTTGGAAGCTAAGTGTCCTGGATGTACATATCAGTATGTAAAGTATGAGACAGAAGTTAAGTTCAAGAACGAGCAATTGATTGATTTGCTGACAAACATGGGTAAGGTTGAGCTTGTAGATCAGGTTAAGCCACCAGTTTCCTCTCCTAAAGAGTATAATTATAGAAATAAGATTTTGCTTCATAGAGATGGAGAGAAGTTTGGATATTTTTCAGAAGATAACAGAACGTTAATTGATGTTTCAGAGTGTTTGCTTGCTAAGACAGAAATTAATGAACTTTTAAAAGAACTTCGTGAGAGGCCCGGCTTTTTAAAAGAAAATCCAGAAAAAAGGACCGTTACACTACGTTATACAGAGACAGATGGTGCTATGCAGTGGTTTGGTAGGACTGGCAGCAAAAATAGAAAATTGAAACTGACGGAGAAAACAAATGTCGGCAAGATTGAGATGTCCACCGGTGCATTTTTTCAGGTTAATCCGGAAGTTGCAGAAGTTTTGACGAGCAAACTTATAACTCTTATGCAGGAAATAAAACCAACCTATTGTGTTGATTTGTATTGCGGGGTAGGAGTACATGCTTTTGCGGCATCAAAGGCTGGAGTTCCCAATGTACTTGGTATTGAAATTGATGAAAATGCAATTAAGGCTGGCAAACAATTTGCACGAGAGAATGGTATGCGAATCACTTTGCTTGCAGGCGCTGTAGAAAAACTTGTGGAAGAGGCACTAAAGGTTACTTCGGCTCCTGAAACCACCGTTATTGTGGATCCGCCCAGAAGAGGGTTGGAAGATAAAGTTATTAAGTCTCTCGGCAACAATATACCTCGTTACATTGTCTATATATCTTGTTCTCCTGATACATTATCTCGAGATATCAAGAAACTAGCAAAGTTCGGTTACGAACTGAAATCAGCTCAACTTCTTGATATGTTTCCACGAACTCCATATTTTGAGACGTTGGTTCTATTAGAAAAAGATTATAACAAGTTAGCAGAGGAATAAATATGTTAAAGAATATTATTGTAGTTGTTTGTTTTGTGTTATCAACATCCGTTTTTGCGCAAAATATGTATCTTTGGGGAAATAATGATAAAGAAACACCAATATATAAGCCGGGTGAGAAGATGGTTTTTACCATAAAGTTGTTGAATGAAGAAGACAGACCTGTTGCAGGTAAAAAACTTACATGGACTAGGACTGGTGATGATGGCATCAAGGAGTCTGGCGAAGGTGTGTCATCAACAAATGGATATGAAATAATAACATCAACAGATGCTCCAGGTTTTGTTAGAATATATGTTAATGCTTTAGATAATGGCAGCAAAATTCTTTCTGCCAAAGACAGGCCAATATTCTTTGATGGAGGAGCGTGTGTTGAGCCGGAGAAGCTTAAAGGATTTCCAGAACCCACTGATTTTGATGAGTTCTGGACAAAACAGAAAGCTATATTGGCAGAAACTCCGTTAAAAATTCTTGAAATGAAAGAAGTTGAGGGTACTGGTCAGGTTAAAGTTTTTGATGTTAAGTTATCTTGTGCCGGCAAAATGCCTGTTTCTGGAATTTTGTCTATGCCGAAGAATGCTGAACCTGGTTCGCTTCCGGCACAGGTTTCCTTTCATGGTTATGGAGTGCGTGGGGCAAACAGAAACATAGCGAGTGGCAGAAATAAAATAGTTTTTGACATAAATGCCCATGGTATTGAAAATGGTCAACCAGCTGAATATTACAGTGAATTGTCTAAGGGAGAATTGGCGGGCTATGGGTTTGATAAGGAAAAAAATTTAAAACATGAGACAGTCTACTTCAGAGAGATGTTTTTACGTGCTTTACGTGCTCTTGAATTTGTGAAAACACTGCCTGAATGGAACGGCAAGGATCTTGAGGCAATCGGAGGAAGTCAAGGTGGTTTGCAGTCTTTGGCGGCAGCTGGACTGGATAACGACGTTACATACTGCTATGCATGGTCTCCATGGTGCTGTGATATGGTGGGAAGAGTAGAATACAAGCGTCTTATTGGTGGATGGTATGTGAGGCCAACTCCTGTTATGGCATATTATGACCCTGTTAATTTTATTAAGAGGGCAAATCCTAAGTGTAAACTTAACATTATTGCTAATTTAGGCGATTATACTTGTCCGCCATCAGGTGTCTGGATTGCATACAATAATTTTCCTGGTCCCAAAACAATAACAGTTAAACAGGGGTGCGAACATGGATATACTATGAAAAATGCTCCTGTCTATAAAGAACTGAAAAATCAGTAAACCAATTTATATAGGGCTAATTTCAAGAGAGAACACGGATGACGCAGATAAGCCATTCGTTGCACTCATTGATGTCGTAAACTCCATCCGCTGTCCCGTTGGTCGAGTTGTACCGATTTTCAATGATACATTTTATAAATCCGTGTAACATCCGCTTTATCAGTGTCATCGGCGTTCCATTAATGTATTCACTCTTGCAACGAAGATCGTTACGTTACCCTTCGTGGCAAAAAAAAAGCACCAGCCGGAAGGCTGGTGCTCAAGGAGAGGTATATGAAAAAAATGTTTGAATGATGTACCTTGCAGTTATCAGGGAGGAGGACCCTTATAACGTATAACAAAATACTCAAACATCTTTTGTATTTAACTAACTATGCCTATATAATAAGCAATATGCGTGCCAACCTATGAAATTGTTTGTATATTTTTCTTTTTAAATACCTAAGTCGTTTCCCATTATCTGCTTATGGCTTTTTTCTTTTTTTTCTTGTTGTTTTGTAATGTTTTTTGATGGAGAATATGAGTCTTTAAAATCAGTTTTGTTTCTCATTTTTGACAAAATGATTTTAAGATTGAGAATTTTTCACTTTTTATTGGGCTTTAGGAGCTGGATTTTACCTATTTTGTTGACAAACCGGGAAAATATTTTTCGGAGGTCAGCCGTGTCCTGCGAAGCTTGCTGTGCCCTGCGTAGCCTTAGCGAAGAATGGCGACCGCCCGCTATCCGCCTTCGTTCCTTCCAGCCTTCGCCTGTTAGGCTACGGCGGACAGGCCTTTGCGACAGGCAGATTTTATGCAGAAAGATAAATGTTAATAGCAAGTTTCACAATTGTCTTGTCCGCCGTAGCCTAACAGGCGAAGGCTGGAAGCGTCGGTCGGCTCGTCGGGCGTAGCCTGAAAGGCGAAGACTGATGACCGACGGATATGCAGTCATGCAATGACTCAGCTGAAAAATTAATGGAAAATGACCTTAGTTTTTCGGTTGGAGATAAATATGTGCGTTTGAGCAAATAAAATTAGCAAAAAACACATTGGTTTATCACCAAACGGGTGATAAAAATGAAAAATATGTGTAAAAGCTTAATATTCAAGAAATTATGCCCAATACGGCCCCTCCGCCTTCGGCACCTTCAAAGCTGGCTATGCCAGCGGTGATAAGTGGGAAGTGTTAAGTGGAAAGTACTGACTTTGTCAGCAGGTTAAGGTTAAGATTAAGGTTGAGAGATACCCCTCCGTCTCTCCGGCTACTACTTTGCTTTTTTTAGAAAGCAAAGTAGTTGCTGGATCGCCACCTCCCCTAAAAGCGGGAGGAGCTTTGGTGGACTAATGTTTGGCGTGCGTTGAGTTGTTTTGTAAACCTTTTGAATTGCAAGCTCTACAACTGCTCCCTCTTTTAGGGGAGCTGTCATGCGTGCATGACTGAGGGGTACTCAACCGAAAAAAATGAAGGTAAAATGGTGTGTGAATATTTTAGTATTGATTTCTTATTAGAAATATGTTGTAATCCTTGATAATAATTTACTGTTTATAGGTAGTGAATATGGTCTTTATATACAATAATTTGAAACCAATTTCGTTAAATACTTAGTGACGTGTATTTATAGTGACTTTAATATAGATAAAAATAGGAAAATAAAATGAAAAATATAATTAAAAATATAGTTTGTATGACTTTTTTAAGTCTTGCTTTTGTGGGAGTGGTTGCAAATGCGGATATATATAATCAAAATTTTGACACATGGACCGGTGCTCCTCAGTCTGGGTATACATCATCAACTGATAGTTCTGGTTGGAGTGCGGTGTTAACTAAGATTCAAGGTGAGGTTATGTTTGGAATAATTCCATTTAGCGAGCCATATATGGCGAGTATTACTCTTAATGGTTATGTTCTGTCTCCTAATCTTGCGAATGGTATCAATGATATTAGTTTCCAATATACCGTAGATGGTACACTTGATGCAACTTTTGCCGTTCAGATTTCAAGCGATGGTTCAAACTGGACGACTTTGGATACAATTAGTACAGTTGGAATATCCGCTAGAACTTGGTATGCGTATTCAAAAAATAATATTAATCAATATGGCGATTCCTACTTTAGAGTTAAGGTTCTAACTTATAGTAATGTTAATAGAACTCTAGCTATTGATTCAGTTTCAATTACTGCACCAGCTGCCGATTTGAATATAACAGGCACAACAGTTATTCCTGATAATATTTATGATGGTACAGAAGCAACAGTTGTTACTGATATTGAGAAACTGGGAAATGTTCAGAACTTGGCTGTCACCGCATACTGGAAACCAGCAGGCGGAACATGGACATCTGCAAATATGACTAATACGACTGGTAATTCATATGTTGCAGTATCATCTATTCCAGGGCAGATTGCCGGAACTAAAGTGGAATATTATGTTGGTACAACATTTACCAGTGCTAATTCGCCAAAATATTCACCATCTGGCGGTGCAAGTTCGCCATATTCATATAATGTACAAGTTCAAGCCTTCACATCAAAATTTGAAGCGATGGATGTTGATATTGTGCCTATTATTAGTCCCCCAGGAACCCCACAAACAGTAACTATGTTTTTGGATGGTAATGATTATCGTCAAGGAGTTGCACTATACGATGGCTATCTTAACGGAATTAATTTTAATGTCGATGCAACGACGACCAATTCTGTAGAGGAAGCTTATGGTACATCTTCTTCTAATTCTTTTGCTACACCATTTAGTGCAGACCTTAGTTTAGATGGAGATAGTTTTTCTGTGCCGGAGTTTTTGGTTGCTCAAGTACTTTTTAGAGTTCAAGAAGAAGACATGTCGATAAGTGTTGCAAAATGTGTATATATGGATTTTAACGATTGGCCTGACACTGAAGGATATACTGATTCAATATATTCTTTTGCATATAAGGTTTGGTCTGCTTACAATACTGATATAACAACAGATAATGAACGAAAGTTTAGAGGTCAGGCTGCTTATCTTAACAGTACAGGGGCGACGTCATACGTAAGGTCTCCTGAGATTGACTCTGAACAAGGTTTTGGAGAGTTGACATTCTGGTACAGAAACTTTAGTGGTGCTGGAGAAGAAGCATCGTTTGATATTCAAGTTTCTGATACAGGTGGAACGCTTGAGACAGAGTGGTCTACGGTAACAAATGTTACAGGCATATATTCCACAGAATATCTACGGTTTACTCGTTTAATGAATGATCGTTCAAGTTCATATGTCAGAATCAAAAATACGGGTGATTCAAATCTATGCATTGATGATATACTTATTGGATATGCACCTGCTGGTATTACTCTAAATAATATTGTTCTAAATCCTGCAAGTCCAAATGTTCTTGATGAGGTTGATGTAGAAGCCGATATTACTGCTTTGCAGGGTGCTACTAATATTGTTGCGAAGCTTTACTACAGATTTGGAACATCTGGTAACTATTTGACTACCGTAATGACTAATAGCAGTGACGTTACTTATTATGCCGAAAGTCCTTTCGAAGCTGGATGTAACGGAACTCTTCAGTATTACTTTGAAGTTACATTTGGTGGTTCAAGAGGCCAGGAAACAGTTGTTTACCCTTCAGGAGGAGCGACCATACCTTATGAGTTGGAATATACAGATATTTCTTATGAACAGGATTTTGACGAATGGCCAGGGGCTCCTCAGAGCAGTCCAGGGGCATCTTCTGACAGTACCGGTTGGAGCGTTGACAACACAGCGGTAAAAAAAGGTGTTCCGTTTGTCCTTGATGCTCGTAGTACTAATTATTGTGCTGTTGTCGATTATTTGGGATATGTACAAAGTCCAATTTTGACAAATGGTTTTGGAGTTTTAAGCTTCTGGTATGGTTTTTCTGCTACTGGGTATCAAATTGACATTCAGATTTGGTCTAATGAAAGTGGTTGGGAAACAATTGATTCTGTTGGCTTTGCTGGCTTTAGAGTGTGGAACCAATACCGTAGAGTTTTTCCGATAAAAGGTATAAATGCTTTATATATAAGATTGAAGTCTTCTGCTCAACAGGCAGGACGTCTTATTTTAATTGATGATATTAAGGTTACTCTTCCTTCAAGTATGCTAACTATTGGAACACAGACAAGAACGCCGGCATATGTTGCATATAGCGAACCTGTCGATGTTAATACCATTTTTAGTTCGGATACCCCTGATTTGCCAGCCGTTGATATTCAAGGCAAGATTTTCTACAGGAAGAAAGGATCTGGACTTGAGTTCTCTTCTGTATATATGAGCAATACAGATTCTGGGAACTATCTGGGTACTATTCCTGCGGGAGTTGTTGAGTCCGGTGATACAATTGAGTATTACATTCAATCAAGTTTCAAAGGTTACTCATATACAAATTCTCTAGATTTCTCACCAACATATAGTCCTGATGGTGTGGTTTCTATGGGAACTACATATTACACTCCGCCAACGGAGTATTTTGAATATGAGGCTAGGAGGTTTGTTTCAGATGTTGCAACCATGACAATCACTATGACAAATTCTGCTGGTGGAGTTACACCAATACAAATGTCTCTATATAGCGATGAAGTCTGGCAGGGAATTATTGAAATGGGCGAATATGAAAAGGTCTTCCTTGATATTAGTGCTGCAAATATAAAGATAAACACCGCTAGTATAGCAACGAATATTGTTTATGGCGATGGGTCACAAGCAGAAACCACACCTCCGCTTGTTGCGACGGCAAAGCCAGGAGATCCATCCATAGAAGTTGACGGCATTACTAATCAGCAGTATGTTGTTAGACTGGATATGGATACCCAGGAATATGTTCTAATGGCATGTGATGCTCAGAACTTTGATGACTGGTTTTTGGATTCTGATTTCTATGCAGTAGGTGAAAATTCCCAAGGTAGTGCAAACAAATGGTTTGTAAATTTTGAAAATTGGTCAACAAATAACCAACAGAAACTTTCTGTTGATTTCAATGATTCTCTTTGGGTTCATCCTGATAGTTATGATAGTTCCTGGGTGTATCCGTCTTCTGAGTTAGAAAGTTCCTGGGCTCAATACCAATATCAGATATGGAATACTAAACTGTTTAATGATCCTACGAACAACATTGCTGTTGCTCAAATGGAGCCAGGAAAAACACAAGGATTTATGTTCCCTTCTTCTGGCAATCCCATTCATCCTTATGGTGTAGGAACTGTTTCTTTTAAATACAAGGTTGTTGATGATAATACATATCCTGTTATAGCTGATATGACCCTGACAAATACCTTTATTTCTGAGGTTAATTACAGAGTTGCAGCTCAAGTGAAAGCTTATGGTGAAAACTTGGACGACGGAAACTATCATGCAATTCGTTTGAGACAAGTTGATGAATTCAACTATATTGAGGGTCGTGTGGTTCAGACTCATGGTAACAGATATTATCTGGAAATTTGGCTGTGTGAGGCAGGTGTTTTAAGTTGTCTTCCTGAGAATAAAGACACTGGTACAGATATGGCAGGATACAGAGGTTCACTTGAAGAAGGCGGGGAATTGGTCTTTAAAATTCAGGATGATTCGGCTGACAACGTGAAAGTTACTTTAGCATATGATTCCTCAGTTTCAGATCAGGTTCAGTTAAAAGATAAAGTCATTGAGGCACCTGCTTTATATCAAGAGGCTGCACCTTACGGCTTTGCGGCTTCTGGTGCTAATATGATTGTTTCCAGCTATTTAGTCAATAGTTTTGCAGGTACTGATCTTCCTTGGTGGGAAGAAGATTTTAATGAAAACGAATTTTCTATTATGCAGTTTGATGCCAACTGGGTCCATGTTGTCACAACAAATGCAGCTGACATTGTTGACGGCAGAATGCAAAGAATGGGTGTCGGTGGTTTGGCCGGTGCACCATCAACAAGTATAGCTGTTTCTTTGGATCCAGGAGACAATACTGGTGCTGTTCCTGATAATCGTACGAACTGGATTGATGATTACAGTTCTGACAGTGGATTGACTAATCTTTACAATCTTTACTATAAAGATATTGTTGTGAATGTTCATACAGCAGATCATGCTTTTGCTATAATAGAGAGGCTGTCAGCAGAATCAGAGTTATCTATTAAGTTTTATGATATTGAAATTACTGGTTGGGTTGGGGCTCTTTTGACTCAAGATAATTGGAAGAACAATTATGGCTGGGTTCAAT
The DNA here is from genome assembly GCA_027858345.1 of Kiritimatiellia bacterium. Classification (GTDB taxonomy): domain Bacteria; phylum Verrucomicrobiota; class Kiritimatiellia; order JAQICX01; family JAQICX01; genus JAQICX01. The sequence continues at coordinate 32,394 of JAQICX010000010.1, forward strand.
ATGAAAATTATATAGAAGATGGAATAACATACACTAACAATTATATAGAGCTAAGAAGATCTAAAACACCGGCAGCAGCCCGGCAATATGTTGCTTCTCCTCAATATTCAACTTTGGGTTCATTCGGGTTCGAATATATGATTCCAACAAATTCTGCTGTTCCAACTGTAAAGGTTTGGAAAGCAGCCAATATTGCGAACCCTGCAACATGGACACTTTTAACAGCAAATGCTGTTGATCCTGCAGATGCAAGAGATGAATGGCTTTTCTTCTCCAGAAGTGTTGGTGATGAAAATGATGGTTATTTGATTATCGAAAATGCTTCAGCCGCAGGTTCCAATGCAATAATAAGGCTTGATAACATTACTATATATCCAAATGGTGGTGGATCCGTTAGTGCATGGGCTGCATATAATGCACGTTTAACCGGCGATGAAGATGTGTTTGAGGGGAGGCAGAGTGGTTTCTTGAATCTTAACAGCACCTTGAATACTTTGGATGATAATGATTACAATGCATATGATCCATATATCAGATCTCCTAGGTTGCCAAATGGTGTTGGAGAAATTAGTTTCTGGTATGCAATGTTGACAAATGCCGCTGCAACACTTGACTATGCATTGCTAAGAATTGAAACATCTGATACAGGTGATGATGCTGATTGGGATGAGCTTATCACTATGGAAGTGTCTAATCAGCAATATCAATTCTTCTCAACAAATATGTTTGATGTAGCTTCAGAATATGTCAGATTCAGTAATGTTACCAGTACAAATGGTGTGCCTAAGCGTTTGGCAATTGATGATCTGATTATTATTGATCCATATGCCACATCTCTTGATGTGCAGACTGTTCGTACTGTTCCCGAACAGCCGTTGAGTACTGACATTGTAAAAATTCAGGCAGATTTATCAAATTATAAGTTTGGTCCATATGATATTGAGCCTGTGACTTATTACTATTACACAACTAATTTGTGGGCAAAGTGGCCTACAAATGTTGCTGATGGGGTTTTGCCAATGGAACTGATTTCAATAGATACAAATGCATCGCCAATTGTTTATACTTATCAGACAATTGACAGTATTCCTTCTAATGCGCCAAACACATGTGTTCAGTACTATGTTTCTGTTTCATATGATGGTGAGGTCTTCGCGGATAAGACAAGCCCTCAAATTTTCAGAAAGTCATTGCCAAATCCAACTTGGTATGAGCCGATTAATTATTACACAACATACGGTTCATCAGAGTATAACAATCCATATTACATTGTCTACTCATGTCCTCCATATGCAGTATGGTTCAATGAAGTGAATGTTGCTGACGGTGCCTTGGCCTATGGTGTTTTCCATGATGGAACAGGGACTAATACATATGTTGAGTTAACGGGAAAAGCTGGTATAGATATATCAAACTGGAAGTTAGATATTTATAATTATAACGGTGGATTTGAGGATACATATACTATAGGAGCCAATACAACATTGGCTAACAATGGAAATGGCTATGGGTTCTTTGTTTTTGGAGCTCCGACAGTTCAAAACAAAGATATGCAGCTGCTACCAAATTATGGAACTTTCATTTCTGAAGAATATAAATATCTACCAAGTGAAGGTGGTCTTGTTTTGAGACGAGATATGGGAGCAGTAGAGTATAAAATAGCTTATAATACTGAAAATCTTAGTGGACAAGGCTTTCAGTATATTGGAGATGATGTTAATGTAAGCAGTGCATCTGAGTTGTATTTTAAATCTCTTCAGCTTACAGGAACGGGTAGTAATTACTACAGTTTTGCATGGAGTTGGGAAGAAGGCTTTACGCCTGGAACAGTAAATACACTTCAGACAATTACTGGCGGTGGCAGTAATGAGTTTGCGCTCATTATTACCGATTATTGGTTTGATGGAGCCACTGCATATGTTGTTAGTGAAGGTACTGGTGCGTGGAATACACCTGAAATATGGTTTGCAACCAACTTGACAGAAGCCGTTCCATACTGGGAAGCGCTCGGAGGAGTTTCCAGTGAAGTTAGCGGCAATGTCGTTACGCAATACTTTACAATACCTACAACGCCTACCTCACCTACAATATATTATAGAGTTCAAGGACAGCAATAGGTCCTTAAAGCTTATTAAATAAAGATATATTTTAGGGGGAACTTTGCGTTCCCCCTTTTTTGCCGTTGATAAACAAAAAATCAAGGTTGTTTTGTCCTTAGTTTTTCGGTTGAAAGGAAAAACATGCGTTTGAGCCAATAAAATTGGCAGAAAACACATTGTTTTATCATCAAACGGGAGATAAATTTGAAAATTAATTTTAAATGACGATGAGGACATCGTCGCTCCCGTTTTTCCAAGACAACGGTTATTTGCATGCTGGGAGCGACACTCGAGCCTGCGAGAGAGGCTTCTTTCTCTAATGAGAAAAGTAGAAAGAAGCAATGAGCGTAGCGAATGGCCTACATTCGTCCTCGTTGTCATATCACTAACAACCCCAAAATCAAGGTTTTCTTGTTTGGATCACAAACTTTGTCTTGCAAAAATGTTCATAATATATTACATTTGTTGGATTGAATGTAAATAGGGCTTACTGTTTAATGTGAGATAGGCCACTTCGCTACGCTCGTTGCTGTCACAGGCTCCAGCCTCAGCAAGCTGGTTCCTGATATCGCATTGCAAATTCATAAATATAGGATAAAAAATTCCTTAACTCAAGTGCATTGTTTTTTGCAAGAAAATGCTAAAAACCTTGCTCTTCAAAGGTATATTTGCAACTCTAATTTGTTGTTAACACAATGTTTATGAATTAAACAGGATACCCTAAATAACATATACAGTGAATTGTATAAATACATTATGATTTTAATGATAATATTACTATAAATATGGAGTATACATATGCCAAGATATAGATTTGTTGCTATGGATGGTCAAGGAAACGAGACCGAAGGTGTTCTTGATGCCGAAAGTCAAGCTCGTGCGGTTGCCCTAATTAAATCAAGAGGATATTTCCCTACAAGAGTTAGCGAAATTGGTGGAGGAACTTCTGCTAAAGCAAAAAAACAAAAAGTTGTATCCAACGACCAAAGTTCAAAATCATCATTCTTTCAGAAAAAAGTGCGTGCAAGAGAGATGATGACTTTTACTCGTCAGTTTGCAACATTGGTCGATGCGGGCTTGCCGCTTCTTCGTGGCATGAGAATTCTGCTGAAGCAGGAAAAGCATCCGGCGTTGAAAGATGCCCTAAATGGAATGAGCGAGAGTATTGAGGCTGGTAACACATTTTCAGAGTCATTGACTTTATATCCAAAGATCTTTGATAACCTTTTTATTAACATGGTTAAGGCTGGTGAAGCTGGTGGTGTTCTAGAGACTGTTCTTTTGCGTCTTGCAGAGTTTATGGAAAAAGCCGAACACATCAGGAACAAAGTTAAGGGTGCGATGATCTATCCTGTAGTTGTTTTGGTCGCTGCATTTGGTATTGTTACTTTCCTTATGTCTTTTGTTATACCCAAGTTTGAGCAGATATTCATTGATTTGGGTGTGAAAATGCCTATCTTTACACAATTTATTATAAATATAAGTGGGTTTGTTAAGGGTAATCTTATTCTTATTTTTGTTGTAATTGGTGTATTAATTGTTGGTTCAAAGATTTTCAAGAAGACAAAAAAAGGTGGTGAGATTATGGACAGAGTTGCCATGGTTATGCCTTTGACGGGACCTCTTGTTAAGAAAACAGCCATTGGTCGTTTTGCAAGAACACTGGGAACACTTATGTCATCGGGCGTGCCGGTTCTTCAGGCTCTTAACATTGTTCGTGATACTTCAGGAAACATTGCTGTTTCCGAAGCTATCCAGCAAGTTCACGATAGTGTAAAAGAAGGTGATAGCATGTCGTTGCCGATGGAAGCATCTGGAATCTTCCCTGGAATGGTTATCAGTATGGTTGACGTTGGTGAAGAGACTGGTGCTCTACCTGAAATGTTAATTCGTATTGCAGACAACTACGATGATGAGGTTGATAATGCTGTAGAAGGCATGACGGCAGCTATTGAACCAATTCTTATCATCTTTCTTGCTCTTATCGTTGGCGGCATTGTTATTGCAATGTTTATGCCTATGATGTCTATTATGGGTGGTATTGGTGGATGATTTGTTATACTGAATAATAAGACAAGACCAATATTCGTTAATATATACGATGGGTCTTGTTTTACTGACAGGATATGACTTTTACATTATATTAGGAAATTTTGGAGAATTTTAAATGAATGAATTGAAAAAAAATTATAAGTTCGGTTTTACGCTTGTGGAGCTGCTTGTTGTGATTGCAATTATAGCTATTCTTGCCTCAATCTCTTTTAAGGCTGCATCAGTTATGAATGAACGTACTGCAGCTGCAATAACCTCGGAAAGACTCGCAGAAATCTCAAACTGTCTCGCTGAATTTTATGCTGAGTTTGGGCAATACCCTCCATCAACCTCTGTTGAATATACGGATTGGTCTGAAGGTGCAAAACCAGCAAATTTCTGGACTGCACTTGTTCCAGAAAAAAGGGGTGAGGATGACACTTTTGCTCAGGACGATAAAGATGGCTTGCCGTATCATTTCAGGCACGTATTGGATCCGCAAACCTGGAACCAGTTTAAAGACAATGTTGGTCTTCATCGTTATGATGTTTTGGAGACCACTGATATTAGTGGTGATGTTAGTTATACAAATAGGGTTTATCATTTGCGTGATGGATGGGATCAGAATTTTAGATATAATTGCAAGGAGCCTTGTGCATCATATGAGCTGTATTCCGTAGGCTCAAGTGGTTCTGAAAAAGATGATATTTATGCGGGCCAGAAATATTAATAAATTAGGAAAGTGATATTTTATATGATTAAAAATAGTAAAAAAGGGTTTACGTTGGTTGAGATGCTTGTTGTTATTGCAATTATAGGAATTCTTATGGCTCTACTTTTCCCTGCATTTACAAGTGTGGTTAAGAAGGCAAAGGTAACTAAAGCTAAGACAGAGGTGGCTCAGATCGAACAGGCGTGGAAGCAGTTTCTTATGGACTATAAGGAATTTCCGCCATCTATCAGCGGTCAGGTTGAAGGCATGAGTTCTGACGTTGTAAAGCATTTGACAGGAGATAATGATATTGTTAATATCAGAAAAACTATGTATATGGAACTCGATCCTGATGAGATTTATAAAGATCCTTGGGGGCGTGCATATAACATTCAGTTGGACGTGAGTGTTCCGCAACCGCATCCTTGGGCAAATGATGTGGCCGAGATAAACAAACAGGTCTTGGTCTGGTCGTATGGACCAAATTTGCAGGATGTTCGTGATAATATTAGTAATTGGCGATAAAAATTGGGTTTATATATGAAAAATTTAAAAAAACAAGGATTTACACTTGTAGAACTGCTAATTGTCATTGCTTTGATTATTATTCTTCTCGGAGTGATGATTCCCGCTATTATCAAAGTTAAAGATGTGGGAAAGAAAACGATGGCAGAGACTGAGGCGATGGCTTTAGCTAATGCAGTTAAGGCATATCAAACGCGATACGGAATGTACCCTGTTGAGGCTCCAAATAATCTCAACTACTATGATAAGACAGGAAATGAAGTCCTTGATATGGATGATTCATGGGCTTTGCTGGAAAACATTGCGGCAAAAAATGGTGATGGGGTGATGCTCATAGAATTGGAGAATTACAAAAGAGAGGGTGATTTTGTTCTTGATCCTTATGGAAATCCATATGTTTTTCTTATGGATATGCATGATAATGACACAAATAGAAATACTAATGCTACAGGTGATGAGTTTGTTAGCGATGGGAGAATTCAGGTCTCAAAGATGGCCAACCAGCAGGACAATAGTTTTGTAGGAAGATCCGGTACTTACAGAATTAAAAGTGGAAAGATTAAAGACACAGATATTCGGACAACGGATGCTAAGGGTGGTATAAGGGTTCTCTTCTTTACTGGAAACGACATGGAGGGAGCTCCATGATTAGGAAAGCATATAACTCAGGATTTACCTTAATTGAAATGCTGGTTGTGATGGCTCTTATGGCTCTTTTGATTGGAGTTGGGGTCTCCAGCTTTTACGGCATGGGACAAGGTAGTTCGCTTATTGGGGGTGAAAATGAAGTTCAGGCAGCACTTGCTCTTGCAAGACAGCAGACCATTATGCAAAATGCCTCTGTAAATATTTATTTCTACCAAGATGATTCTACCGATGATATTGTATACGAGATGTGGGCAATGACCAATGGTGTTAATATTGCCTATGGACCAAAAACTGACAGTACTACTTTAACATATGAGATTGGCGATGCAATTAATGAGGATAGAGACAATAAGTATGGATATAAATTGGGGGTTAGATATCATTTTGCTAAAGGAATTGATGTCACTGTTGATGGCACTACGATAGAAGATGCGAAGAATGAATATATTACACTTAGGCCTACTGGAGCAGCTATTCTCCCAGATAATTCGGTTATTGAACTTGTTTTGCCGGAAAAAGGCTATGGGCGCAAAATTACAATTTTTTCTGTGACAGGGTTAACGAAGGTGGAGGACATATGATGTGCAATAATAAAAGTGGTTTTTCGCTTATTGAGCTTACCTTTGCTCTTATGATTACAGGAATGGGCATTCTGGCAATATTTCATGTTTTCCCTTCTGGGCTTAATGCCGGCAAGAATGCTGTTGCTGACACAAGAGCAACAGAATTTTCCCAGGCAGTCTTTGAGGCATATAGAGTTGAGATTGCCTTGATGACACAAAACGAGTGGGATATTGAATTTGAAGATGATGATTCTCTTGATATCAGTATTTATATACCGTCTGGTGCCGGAGAGAATGATGAGATCAAAATATCTCCAGTGGATACATTCCAAGCACCAGATGCAGCCATTGTGTTTCCAAAAGGTTCAAAGCCAACAGAACATATGCGATATAAATTGGCGGCAGTCTTGCTTCCTGGCTCAGATAATCTTGTAGAGATATATTTAGAGGTCAGTTATGGTAAAATGTCCAGCAATAAACAAATATTCTACACAGCTATTTGTTTTAACAGTATGTAACTTTTATTACTAAAATATGGAGTTTTAATGAAAAATAGAAAAGGGTTTACAATTATTGAGATGATGGTTGCCATGGCGGTGCTTTCGATGCTTGTCATTGCAATGTCAAGAATTTTTCAGCAAAGTCAGGTTGCATCCAATACAGGTTATAATTTGTCAAAAGGTACCTTGGTTGGAAGAACCCTTCTGCAGTTTGTTGCAGATGATTTGAGTAATTGTACAACCAATGTTGGAGATCTTTCGTTTACGAGGGTTGTTTTGTCAACGGATGCCAGTCAGGAACCATGGCAAACAATCACTTATGAATTTAACGAGGCAGACGGTTCTCTCACTAGGAGCAGTGATGGTGGCACTCCTTTAATTTTGTATGAAGATTCTGATAAAGGTTCAGTTTTTTTAACAGCTTTTGACTTCGTCGTAGATGATGAAAGTAATCCGACATACTATGATATTACACTTTCTGTGGACGTCACTCAATATGAGAATGCTACAGCCGGGCAAAAGGATACAAAAAACTTTACAACTCGAGTCTACCTTCAGAGTAGAAATAGAGACAAATATGGGAAATATAAACTGTAAGCCAATTGATATAACATAAGGATTCTCAAGTATGGAAACTATTAAAAAATTTAAAGAAAAAAAAGGAATTGCATTCATAATAACACTTGGTCTGCTTGCGATGTTAATGATTATGGGAGTCTCTTTTGCTGTTTATATGAAAGTGGAAAGAGAGGCTGCTGCAAATTTTATGCTTGTTGGTTCAACTCGTCAGCTTGCACTGGCAGGTGTTGCCTATGCTATGGATGATATTAATTTCTCATTGGACGAAGATCCTGATGATGATTTTGACTTGTATCCTGTGGAAAATAATGCATGGGGGGACCTGAATGATCCGTTTCATGGATGGTTTCTTGATCCAGCAAATTTTACAGGTGATGATTGGAATGACAACAACAAGTATGCTTATGAAGAGTTAGTTAGTGATGTATATATGAAAAACAAACTGGCTAAGATGATTATACCAATCAATGCTTTTGAAACTGCAAAAAAACTATATAAAGTTAATAGACTTAAATTGGCCGATATTTTTAATGACGGTGAATTCGTAAAAGCAACTTTTCCTGGCAATGCATCATATATTGTTATTAATCTTTCCGGCATGATCGACCCAAATTTTGCAGGTGGACAATCCAGAGGCATTGGTGGAACCCCAGCAGAATTTCAAATTACAGAACTCCCGGGGGTTATGAACGTAAGTTTTCCTGGTGACTGGTATGAAACAATGCAGAAAATTAGTGTTGCTGACGGCATTGATGCCGCCAATATAAAATGCTTGTATCCTTTCTCAATGTTTACTTCTTCTGCTGAATCTGTTAATGCTGATTTTAAAGGTGTGATGACAAATGTTGTTGACTATAGTAATCAAAACATCACTATTCTTAGCAAAATGCTAAAAGATTATTGTGATGTTACAACTAGTGATACCATGTGGGGTGCAGATGCGGTGTTTCCAACAACAATAAACTTAATTGATTATTTGGACAATGATAGTCTGCCAGGAGGACCAAATGAACAAATGGGTTATATCGGACCCTATGTTGACGCATTTCCTATGATTAACGAAGTCTATTTAAAAACTATGACAGCAGGTTCGACAGTTGATGATACATTTACGTGTACCATGGTTCTTGATTTGAAAACAGAACTTTTTTACCCATTCATTGCTCCTAAAATAGCAGACGTGGACTATGATGGAGATTTGGTACTAGAGTATGAGATTACTTTCAAAAAAGCCGGTTCAGGCATACCTAATGACTTTTTTATAGAACCTAATGATGCTAATCAAAACCACACCGTAACGAGAACCGTACCAGTTAATATATCAGATTTTCAGAGCAATGCTGACCCGGTTGTTAAACTCCCGAACTTTATTATTGCCAAAGGTTCTACGACCAATTATCTTCCTGTGACTTACGAACTAACCATTGAACTTGATGTGAAACTGAAGGATAATAGTGGAATATATGATGGGTTTTTTCCTAACAACAAAATGACATTTGATCTTGAACTTGCTAATCTAGGGAATTATCCTAGCCCCAAAACAGATGAATTTGATTATCAAGTTATTGATCCTCGCATGAATTATAATTTGGACAATTGGGTTTCCACATCAACTGAAGATGCAAATTTAGACACCACATTAAATAATATTAATACACCAACTCAAACAGAAATTGATAAGCCTGAAAAAGATAGTGATACTGATATGTTTATCAGAGGATATAAAGGCAATACAGAGGGTGATGCTGATGGTGTTTTGCTTGAATCTGTAGGAGAATTAGCATATATTTTTACTGGTAATAATTGGGAAACGGTTAGACTTCTTGATCAAGGTATCAATCCTCGTCATAAAATATATGAATATTTATATCTTGCAGGAAGCGGGCTAACAAACAGTGGATGTGCTAATATTAACACTGAATACACAGAGGTGCTAAAGGCTGCTCTGAAGGATATGCCTATTGTGCCAGATGGCAGTGTAACTATTAGTGATACACAATTAGATGATTTAGTTGCAAAGATACAAAACTTGACTGAGGATGGTGGAATTTCACCTACAAACCTTTTCTCAATTGCTAATCAAAATGCAATTTTTACTGCACTTGGCGTTGACCCGCTGACTGGAACTGAATTTGAAAAAGAAGCTTTTTATGTTTCAGGTATGCCTGCTCTTCATTTCAGGCAGAATCTTTTTGCCATTATATCCAAAGGTAGCTATATGAGAAGTAAACAAATTTGTCTGGCAATTGTCTGGCGAGATCCTGTACCAGATGAAGATGGTAGGCATCCATGCTTTATCCGTGAGCTTGTCTGGTTAAATGGAGAATAATGTTTAGTCGCTTGCCCCCTGTGATAAGTAGGAGATGGGAAGTGGGAAGATGGATCTTTTAAAATTTTCTAATATGGACAGCAGTACCCATTATAAACACCACTGTAATTCTCCGTTGGGCTTGCCCCATCGGTTATAAGAGATTGCATAACTGAGGCTGTTATTCTCCGGTGGGCTTGTCCCAAGTAGGAGATGGGAAGTGGGAAGATGGATATCTTGACCTAAATCTTTTAATATGGACAGCAGTACCCATTATAACCGCCACTGTAATTCTCCGGTGGGCTTGCCTCATCGGGTATAAGAGAGTGCATAACTGATGCTGTTATTCTCCGGTGGGCTTGCCCCATCGGGTATAAGATTTATTGTTTGCTATCGTGGGTGGATATGCAGGCTTGTTCCCCGGTCTGTCATGTAAGGCGTACCGCTTCTTGCATAGTAGCAGAACGACCGTGTCCTGCATAGTTTGCAAAACGACGCTGGAAGCGAAAAGAGTGAAGCTTTATATCTGATTTACGGCTTGACAAGACAGTAGTGAGCTAGTAAAAAGAAATACAAAGAACGTAAAAAATTTTGAAATATATGGCTCTGTCACGGTTTCCGTGGGTAAGGTATTAAATTACTCATCTTGGCTACGGATGAACACGGATAATTAAAATGTTCGACTACGTTGTAGTCGTCGTGTTATTATCAACATTATCCCCGCATTTCATACGGGGCTAATAATATTAGACCACTTCGTGGTCATTAGCAACTGCGAAGCTGTTGAACTTTAATAGCCCCGTATGCAATACGGGGTTAGTTATAATAAAACAATACGACCCAGCTACTAACTCAGCGAAATAACCGCTAGTTAATAGCTGGGGCGAACAAAAAGGCATGACCCACGGAAACCGTGACAGAGCCAAATATATAATGTAAAAAAGGAAAAAATAATGGCGACAAAGGATACGTTCACTAAAGAAGATTTAATTGATTTTAAACCAAAATTCTCAACATTCGTCGGGATAGACTCGGATGGTTGTGTATTTGACACAATGGAAATCAAACAAAAGCAATGCTTTCATGGGCTAATTGTTTCTCACTGGAATCTTGAACCAATTGAAAAATATGTGCGAGAATCTGCAGAATTTGTGAATCTATATTCAGCTTTTCGTGGTCAGAACCGTTTTATTGCACTTATTAAATCTTTTGATTTGATTCGTGACCGCAAAGAGGTTGTTGAATCAGGTGTTGAAGTTCCAATGCTTTCAAGAACTCGTGAGTATATAAACTCAGGATTGCCTTTAGGTAATGCAACTCTTGCAGATGAAGTTGAGAGAACCAATGATCCGGAACTAAAGTCTTTATTGCAATGGAGTTATGATGTAAACGACAGGGTTGAAGAGATTGTTCAAGGTGTTGAACCATTCCCATGGGCTCTAAAAAGTTTGATTAAGATGCAGGATTCGTCTGATGACCTGGTTGTCTCACAGACACCTGAAGAGGCACTTGTACGCGAATGGAAACTTGCAGATATTTTTCACTATGTTGAAATTATTGCCGGTCAGGAACTTGGCACTAAAACAGAGCACCTTCATATGGCAACAGAAGGCAAGTATGATGCAGGTGCCGGAAAAATTCTTATGATTGGTGATGCTCCTGGTGACATGAAGGCTGCAAAAAGTAATAATGCTCTATTCTTTCCTGTTAATCCCGGTCAGGAAGATGCATCATGGAAAGTCTTCTATGAAGAGGCATATGATAAATTTCTTGCGGGTGAGTATGCAGGTGAATATGAAGATGCTCTAATTGCTGATTTTGAAAAACTCCTTCCGGATACACCAAATTGGTGAAAATAGTTAGATAGTTAGACCGTTAGATTGTTAGATAGGTTAGATAACCGTTAGACAGTTAGGTAGTTATTAGTATACAGATGTTTTTGTCCTGACTCATTGAGTCACTTGGTCACTGAGTCTTGGACATTCTTTTTTATATTGCTCGGGTGGTGGAATGGCAGACACGCTAGCTTCAGGAGCTAGTGTCCCTAGGACGTGCGGGTTCAAGTCCCGCTCCGAGCACCAATTTTAAGGTTAAGATTAAGGTAAAGGTTGAGATGCTGGCTAAGCCAGCAGAGTACTTCTCCGTAGCCTAACAGGTGAAGGCTGGAAGGAACGGAGACTTCTCCAGCAGTATTAAGTGATAAGTGGGAAGTTGGAAGAAGACTAAAGTTCTTCCTGCCTTAACTTATTACTTCTCACATAATACTTAGCACTGCGAGCATCGCGAGCCTAGAATTCATTTCTTTTTAGAATTTTACCCTCACAAAGACCAAATAGTACATTCTCACCATCTTCATCATCCCCGCCATTTACTTTTCTAATTTTCTCAATATGTCCATCACAAAACACAGCGTACGATGTTCCATCTTTATGATAATGTCCTAGCACTTCACTGTTTCTTCCTTTTTCAAAATGCCAGTCTCCTTTGCCTGGAGTAGATTCCACCCATTTCCCGGGCATAAAGCAACCGTCCCACTTGTTCTCATTATTCCAGCCGTGACCAGTTTCATCACCATCTCCTGGGGGGGAAAGAAGAATTGCAATTGCACCTTCTCCAAACATTAATGTTGCAGACATTCGTTTTACGCGAAATGCATTTTTTTCATCAAGAGCTCTATTAAAAACGTACGTTCTATGTACTTGACCGGAATCAATTGCTGTTGTTTTGTCCAGTGTAACTTTAAACTCTGGGCATGAGTAGCATTCAATTGACTTTCCTGTGTAGCTCCACAAACTTCCATTGGTAACACTCATATAGCCGTTATCCCCTAGCCATTCTGTGACACCAAGTGAGGGATTTGCATAAATTTGCTCTTTTGAGGCTGTTGTTATCCATGTGACCCAACCAATACGTTGTTCAATGTAAGAGTCGTCTCTCTCCCAAACACGACTAATGGCATTTGGATAGCGAGAAGAGGCTTTGACTCTCAGCATTGTGGCTGTATGGAGGTTTTTGAGGTTGGCCTGGCATTTTACTGCACGCCCCTTGCTTGCAATTCCTTTGTAGGTTGGCATAATGATTGCCATCAATATGCCAATTATGGTTACAACAATTAAAATTTCAATTAATGAAAATCCGTTCTTGGTCTTTCTTTTCATAATAATTTCCTTTTTCTTTATTAAATTTCTGTCAAAAGTTCCACACTCTTTTCAGCCCTATTCTGTTATAAATCAACCATCTTCGCTCTTCGAGCTACATCCGGCAAGTTGGGATATAGACGATTTTGTCTTATTCCCTACTCTTCTTGTCGGTCAACGACCGACACTACAGGTGTTGTGTCTGCAAGCTAAACCCAGTCCTACAAAGCTCCTCCCTCCCGGCTAGCTCGCTAGTCCCGCTCTGCGGGAGGAGGTCACCTCGCCTGCGAGGTGGGAGGGGTACTTACTTGTTCATTGGATATTCTATTTAAATATATCAGTTTTCACATTTTGCATACAATTTTTGACAGCACCCTAAAATGAGTGTTTCTCTTCGGGGAAAGTACCCTCTTTAACTTCACTACTATATTTTGTGAAAGCCGTTTTCATTTTCTCGCCAATATTATCATACTGTTTGATAAATTTTGGTGTAAGTTTTGGATATAATCCCAACATATCATGATATACTAGAATCTGTCCATCACAGTGTGCTCCAGCTCCAATTCCAATTGTTGGAATGGAAACTTTTTGAGTAATTTCTTTTGCAAGTTCAGCAGGAATGCACTCAAGAACTAAAGCGAAAGCACCTGCTTTTTCAATTGCCAATGCATCTTTAATCAGTTTTTCTGCTTCGTCACATTTTTTACCTTGAACCTGGAAACCAATTGCTTTGACACTTTGAGGTGTTAGCCCTATATGTCCTAAGACAGGAATGTCATTCTGTGTAAGCTTTAAAATTGTTTCAACTCTAACTTGACCACCTTCAATTTTAACTGCGTCTGCATTTGCTTCCTGCAGAAAACGACCTGCATTTTCAATTGCCTGCTCCGGAGATATGTGGAAAGACATAAACGGCATATCTGCAACAACAAGGGCATTCGTCACTGCATTTGAAACACACTTTGTGTGGTGAAGCATGACTTCCATTGATACAGACAGTGTGGAGTCAAGTCCCATCATTGTCATGGCAAGTGAATCACCAACTAAAATTAGGTCAACATTGCTTTGGTCAACAATAAGTGCAGTTGAGTAATCATAGGCAGTTAATGCTGTGATTTTTTCTTTGCCCTTTAGCTGTTTAATTGTTTTTGCTGTTTTCCTCATATCAATTCTTTTCTAAAACTTATATTTTGTTCCTGGTGCATAACGTACAGATGGTTCCTTAGGAAGACGTTTTAAGATCTGCTTAACAGTTTCTGTCTGCCCTGGAATTATCAGATCTGGTCTGACATCTGCCAGTGGTTGCACAACAAAACGTCTTTCATGCCATCTTTTATGTGGAACTTTAACATATTTGTTGTCGTATTTTAAATTTCCTGCATATATTATATCAATATCAAGTTGCCTTGGCGAATTCTTTTCATGGTTTAAACTACGTCCATGCTTAAGTTCCATATCTTTAGTTATTTTGAACAATGTATAAGGAGTAATTGTTGTTTCAATAACAATGAATGCATTGTAATATTTTATATCTTTGTATTTATCAGGTACTCCAACCGGATCGGTTTCGTAAACTCTTGATTTTGCAATAATGTTAATCTCTTCATATGCCTGCAGATCTTCACAAGCCATTTGAAGATATCTCAAACGATCCCCAACACTGGAACCAATACTTAAACCTATTTCTCTAATCTTTGTCATATTCTTGTTTTTTAATTGCTTCTAACAACTTTCAACGTGATTTTAAGCATATCAACTTTTTGTTTTTGCCACCTGTCTGCGTGCAACGCACAGGCAGGCTAACAAACACCAGTTGTTTGCATTATGAACGGCCTGTTAAAACAACGCCCTTTCGTCGGTCAACGCCCGACGCTACAGGTGTTGTATCTGCAAACCGCATTAGTCCGCCAAAGCTCCTCTTGGGAACGCCGAGTATTACTCGGCTCTTCTGTAGCCGTGTCGCCTCGGCACGGACATAATAATATGAGCATAGCGAATTCCAGTATTTCACCATTCAACGTTTACCATTTATAATTTTTA
>JAQICX010000015.1 GCA_027858345.1 Kiritimatiellia bacterium
TCTAAGACTACGAAGTAGTCAAACTTTAGTAGCCCCGTATGCAATGCGGGGTACTATAAACAAGCCATACAACGACCCTGAAGGGGGCGAACAAAGACAAGTCATCCACAATAATCTACTAAGAGCCATAAAGTTCCATCCGTTTTTGATACTCTTCTCACCCTGTTTGAAAGAGCAATGTATAATAAGGTAATTGCTTCCAAAAATCCAGCTTTATTTTTCACCTTTATCAAGCTACCTTAATTTTTCGTTTGAGTCATTGCATGACGGCATATCCGTCGGTCATCGACCGACGCTACAACCATTAATTTTGCAATTAACCGTTAAACTGCACATTCATACTGTAGCGACGGGTGCTGACCGCCGAAAAATCACCCAATGTGTCATGCATAGCTCGAAGAGCGACGCATGGAAAAATAGGATTTGAAAAATCAATAGCTGATTTTACTAATTGAAAAGCATGTTTCTGTCTTTAACAGAAAAACTAAAATAATTAGGCAAGTTTTTGGAGTTCATCTGGTTCGAAGTGGACAGTGGCAACGATGTTCAGTTCATTTGAAATTCTTTTTTCAATTTTATCAGCAAACTCATGAGCATCTCTGAGAGGTAGTTTTGGTGGAAGATAAATGTGGAATGTCAGCTCAACATGCCCACCATATTCATGAATGTGGAAGTGATGTGGACTTACATCCCAACCTGTTTCCTCTTTTGTAATCATGTTAATCTGTTCAACTAGCTTTTTAGTAGGAGCTGTACCAAGCAGAGAATTAATCACATCTTTAAAAATTTCGTATGATGTGTATAAAATACATAATGCTACAATAAACCCTAGAATCGCATCGATATGTGGAATTTTATTGTTAAGAAATATACCAACAAGAATAACCAATGAGGACAATGCATCGCTTCTGTGATGCCATGCGTCTGCTTTTAATGCCTTTGAGTTGGATTTTTTTGCAGCAAAGAAAGAAAATTGCGCCAATCCCTCTTTGATAAGAATCGAGAGAACTGTGACGCTAATTCCCAATACTCCATAGACAATCTTTGTATCTTCTGAAAACAGCTTGAAAGACCTTCCAAGAAAGTCGATACCAACCAGAGCAAGCATTATTCCTATGCCAAATGTTGCAAGCAGCTGAAAACGCCCGTGACCATAAGGATGTTCCTTGTCGGCCGGTTTTTCTGATAATTTAACACCAACCAGGAGTACCAGCGAGCTAAGCGAGTCCGACAGTGTATGCCATGCGTCTGCTATAATGGCTATGGAACCTATAGATATGCCTACTATAAATTTAAGTGCAAAAAGAACTAAGTTCAGAAAGATTGATAACCAACCTTCGATTTTTGCTAATTTGTTGTTTTCTTCATTCATAGTGAAAGTAATATATTTAGGGAATCCTATTCAATTAATAATTTGTTTTTTACAAAGTAATAATATACTATGCTAAATAGAATAAAAGTGCAAGAATTTTTGAGTATATTGCCTAAAAACCCTCAATTTTGGTTCTTCGTAAATTATTGTGGATAATTATATTGATATTGCTAGCATATTCATGGCTGAAAGCCTGTAATAACATAGCCCAGAGCAACGCTCTGGATTAACATATAACATAATGATTAAGGGCTGAAATCCTGAGATAAGCTATCTTCAAAGTATATTTATCTCGGGGCAACATCCCTTAATGCGTATTGCATTGTTATATACCTAGGGCGCTGCCCTAGGCTTTGCTATTTCGGGGCGTTGCCCCTTGTTTTTGCCCAAACAAATCAGCTGACTAAAGTAACGAAGTATCCTGTATAATATTAAACAGGAAAAATTTGTGATTGGAGGATCATCTGTCGCTGAGATCATAAGGCTTCACTCTTCCAGGTTCGTTGTGTTGCTCTGCTAACTACGCAGGACACAGCTGAGCTACGCCTCACATGACAGACTTCGGAATAAAAGAGATTTTTAGTTATTCTCCAGAATTGCTCTGATTTTGTCAGCAAGGGCTTCTCTGGAGAATGGTTTGGCAAGAAAGTTGACATTTTCATCGAGCATTTCTCTTTTAGAGACAACATTTGCTGTGTATCCAGACATAAAGAGTTGTTTCATATTGGGACGAATTTCTTTTAATATTTCAGCTAGTTGAGGACCATTCATTATTGGCATTACAATGTCACTAAGCAGTAGGTCTATCTTGCTGGGATATTCCTGAGCCTTTTCTATTGCTTCATTCGGGGCGCTAGCCTTTAGCACATTATATCCTTGTTTTTCAAGAAAGAGTTGAGTGATGTGTAGTATCGTTTTCTCGTCTTCTACGAGCAATATAGTTTCATTTCCACCACTTATCTGTTTTTGATCTTTTTGTTTGGAGTCCGTGTTTGTTGCTGCTTCACATTTTGGAAAATATATACGGAACGTTGTGCCTACATTTGGCTCGCTGTATACATTTATGAATCCATGATTCTGCTGCACGATGCCGTATATAGTTGCCAACCCCAAACCAGTTCCCTGTCCAACATCTTTTGTGGTAAAGAAAGGTTCAAATATATTTTTCAAAGTATTTTCATTCATGCCTTCGCCGTTATCACTAAAGGTCAGAAGGACATATTCCCCTCGTTTTATACCTTCATGTTTTTCTTTATATAACGCTGGATCAAAGCTTACATTATGGGTCTCAATTGTAATCTCCCCAGAGTCATTTATAGCATCACGTGCATTAACAAACAAATTTGCCAAAATTTGATCAACTTGTCCAGGATCCATCTTTATAGACCATGGCTTTTCACTAGGTACCCATTGCAGAGTAATGTTTTCACCTATCATTTTGCTCAAGAATGGAAGTATAGTTGAAATGGCATCATTTAATTTTATAATTTTTGGGGCAATATCCTGTTTTCTGGCAAAAGCGAGAAGCTGTTTTGTAATACCAACAGATCGTTCTGTCGCTGATGTTATTTCTGTTAAATATTCACGAGCGGCATGGTTAGATTCGAGTTCATCACGGCAAAGCTCAACATATCCCATGATTGCCATAAGCAAGTTGTTGAAGTCATGAGCAACACCACCTGCCAAGTTGCCAATTGCCTCCATTTTCTGCGCCTGACGCAATTGCTCGTCACGGCTTATGGCCTCTGTTACGTCCTGTTTTATTGCAACATAATTAGTAATTACTCCATTATTATCTGTTACAGGAGAGATGGTTGCTTCCTCAATGTATGTTGAACCATTTTTTTTGCTGTTTATAAATTGACCCTCCCATCTTTTACCGCTTTTGATAGTATTCCACATATCTTTATAAAAGGAGTCATCCTGTTCGCCACTTGCCAACATATTAGGATTTTGACCTAGAGCTTCTTTTGAGGAGTATCCTGTAATCTTTTCAAATGCAGGATTAATATATTGAATTGTACCTTTTGGATCGGTGATTATAATGCTTTCAGCTAATTGTTCAATAGCAGTCATTAATCGAAGTTGTTTTATTTCACTATTTTTTCGACTTGTAATATCTGAGATAAGGGTTGCAAAGCGACTTTCGTCTGTTCTAAAAGCGGAAATATCAAAGTGTTTGTTAAGATCTGGATCATATAACTCAAACTTAGCAGGAACTCCAGTCTTGACCACATCATCGAGTTGTTTTAAGGAACCACTTGTTGTGGTTGGGAAAATATCAAAAGCAGTTTTTCCAATAATAGTTTTTGCTTCACGGTTGATAAGTTTTTCAAACGCAGGATTGACGTTTTGGAATATATAGTTAACAGGGGTGTCGTCTTTGTCATAGAGCATACGATGAATAGAAAAACCAGAAAGCATTTTGTTGAACAGCATTTCATAGTCCTGCTTTACTTTATTTGCTTTGTTTTTTAACTCTTTTTCTGATCGTCTTGTCCTTAAAGCAACATTAACGCGTGCAATAAGTTCATCGTTATTCATTGGTCTAGTTAAGAAATCGTCAGCCCCAACATCTAGCCCCGAAGCTTTAAACCGTGAGGAGGATTCGTGTGAAGTAACTAAAAGAACAGGCGTGTTTTTCGTGAATTCATTGGTTTTTACCATTTTGCACAAATCAATGCCGTTAAGAACAGGCATTTGCACGTCAAAAATAGCGACGGAAACATCGGTTTTAAGCATATATTGCATTACGTCTTCAGAATGTTCAAATGCGATGATTTCAGCATGTTCAAACGCTTGTTTAAGCACCTGTTTCATAACAAAGAGATTATCTGGATAATCATCAACAATAACAATTTTTTCAATATTTAGTTGCACGTTGTTATCCTCGCTCATAATCAGACTTGTCTCCAATCCATTTTCTTATTGCATTGTTTATACTTTCGGGTTCAACAGGTTTTGACAAATAGTCATCGCATCCGGAATCCATGATTTCTTCTTTATCACCTATCATTGCAGAGGCGGTGAGTGCAATAATGATTGTATCTTTGAGGTCTGCATTTTGTTTGATTTTCCTAGTAGCTTCCATGCCTCCCATTACAGGCATCTGTATATCCATAAATATAATGTCGGGGTGTTGAGCTTCAGCTGCTTCAACAGCTTCTTTTCCGTCACGAGCTTCAAAAATTTCCAGTGGTATGTCCTTCATAATGGACTTAATAATTGCAATTGTTGTTGTAAGGTTATCAACGTAGTCATCGACAACTAAAATTGATAGTTTTTTGCCTTTTTTGAGTGTAATTTTTTTTGGAATTATTATGCTTGTGTTGGATGACTTTTCTAATTGTGTCTTTTTGATGTTACTGTTTATAGGAATTCCGATGATTTTTTTGACAGTATTGACAAGCATGTCTTTGTCAAGGTTGCCTTTTTGAATTAGCTGTTGAACATTGTTGTAACTTAGGCTAGCACGTTCTGTAGCATTTAGGTCTTTTGCTGTAAGAACTAAAATTGGCAGTTGAGCGGTTGCGGTGTTTGCACGAATGGCTTTAACAACCTGGAAGCCATCCACTGCCGGCATCATTAAATCTAAGATCATTGCATCAGGAATATGTTTCTTTGTTATTTCCAATGCCTCTTCTCCGTTTACAGCCACATCAGCTTTGAAACCTTCTGCAAGCATAATTCTTGTTACCTGTTCTCTGGCAACTTTATTATCTTCGACAATCAATATATGAGGATTGTTCCCAGCTAGAGGAAGTTTATCACCCTGAATATTTACAGCGTTTTCATTTTCAATTTCTACTGTAGTATGATGTTCAATTATTAAAGGAATTGTTAATGTAAATGCACTTCCTTCCCCTTCTTTGCTATCAACCGAGATTGTTCCACCAAGCAGAGCTGATAGTTTTCTGCATATTGCTAATCCAAGTCCTGTGCCACCGTAGCGTCTAGTTGTTGAACCATCAACTTGGCGGAATTCATCAAAAATATGGTTTAATGCCTTTTGAGGAATACCTATGCCGGTGTCGCGTATGATGAATTTGGCATATTGTCCCTGTTTTTGAACGTCAATATCGATATGTCCTTGTTGAGTAAATTTTTGAGCATTTGACATTAGGTTGAGAAGAATTTGTTGCAGCTTGTCTTTGTCTGACGTAATTGTTTCAATGTTTGAGTCTAAATTGACATTAATCTTAAGATTTTTTTCAGCCGCCATTGGTCGAATTGCTGCAACAATAGGATGGATAAGTTCTTCAACAGAAAATAGTTGGACAAAAAGTTCTGTTTTTCCAGATTCAATTTTTGAAATATCCAAGATGTCATTAATTAGAGAGAGCAGGTGCTTGCCATTTCGTTCAATAATTTCGATACGTTCTTTGTTTGTTTTGTTAGCGGTGATTTTTTGATCTGTAAGCATAAGTTGAGATAGCGATAGAACACTGTTTAAAGGAGTTCTCAGTTCATGACTCATGTTTGAGAGAAATTCAGATTTAAGTCGGTTGGCTTCTTCTACCTGAATTTGCTGATTTGTAAGTTCATCAGTCTGCTGTTGAAGTTCGTGAGCTTGTTGTTCGAGTTCTGTTGTCTGAGCCTTTAATTCAGTATTGTTTGTGGAAAGCTCCTCGTTTAGTAAGTTGGTTTTTTCATCTGACAAGAGTTTTGCAAGGGTTGTATTCATTCCTCTTTTTTCTTCTTCAACTATTTGATAAAATGTATCTTCGAAAGTGTTAAGTTTGCCTAAGGATATAACGGCCATAACTTTTTTGCCAACAGAAATAGGAATGGTCATAATTTCTTTAGGTACTATAGTTCCGGCAGTGGTTTTAAATGTAAATTTAGTGTCTTGAGGAATATTTTGAATAATCGAAATTTTACCTGTTATGATTGCTCTTCCCATTTCACCTTCTTTTTCTGTTGCACAGAAAGATAGATTTGTATTTTCATTTAGACCTATAGAAGTTTGCATTGTGAACTTCAATGAGTTTGTTTCAATCATATAAAAAGCACCAAATTGTGCATCTGCAAGGTCAACAAGATGTGAAAGTAGTTTGTTTGCAAATGCTGCGGTATCATTTGTGCTAACCATCGTTTCTGAGATGTCGGTTATGCCATTTCTTACTAGAATTTGCAGAGATAATGTTTCGGCCATTTTATTAAATGCTTTTTTCAGGGATGCAATTTCATCTTTTCCACCTGCAGCCGTATTACATCTTGCGTTCAGGTCTCCATCTATGAATTTGTTTACAGTTTTTTTCATATTGACGATAGGACGAGCTATGGATCTTCCTAACAGCAATGAGGCAATGACAACTAAAACAGCCATGGAAATAACAATATATATCATGTGTTTTAGGACAGAATTGATAGGTGAATATATGTCAGCATAATCACGTTTTACTATTAATCCCCAATGAGTTCTGGGAATATAAGTATAGGCTGCTAAAACTTCTTCACCTCTATAGTCTTTTGTTTTAACAAGACCTGTTTTTTTTGCAACAGCTTTTGCTGCAGGGGTAGCAGTGATTTTTAATTTAAGAGGTGCGTTTTCGTGCCAACGTAGTTCATTAAGGGCAAACCCTTCTTTGTTAACAATAAGAGTTTCGCCAGTGTCTCCCAATCCAATGTTTTTTTGAATTAAAGGGTATAGGACATGTTCAGGATCTATAATCATAACAACTACGCCAACAATATGTTCACCATCTTTTTCCATGGCAAACACTGGAGCCGAGAATGCCATTTCCGTTATATCTTGGTTTGTATCAGAATAATAAATATCTGAAATATTTGTTTTTTTTGTTTCTATAGTCTTTGCAAACGGGAGAAAAGTGTTTTTGTCTTTGCCTATGTTTTCCTTGGATGTGCTGACAATTACTCTACCACTGTTTGAACTTATAAAGAATAGTTCTACATAGGAAAAATAATCTACATAATTTTGAAAAATATCATTTACATCTGTGAGTTGTTTTTCGGTGATGTTGTCACTGTTATGTATAAGGTCTCTACCAAGATTTTGAATGTTCTTGTTTTCGGCAACGATACTTAAGTCGGTAACTCTCTCTTTTAACCAATAGTTAATCTGTTCTGCCTTTAGATCGCGTAAGATGGTAAGTTTTTCAAATTCACGTCTTTTAATACCATTTGTTCGTAGTATGAATTGAACAGCAATAACTGTAATTAAAGATAGCAGTGTTACTGTCAGAAACCAAAAAATCAATCGCGTTCTTAAATGTCTAAAATGTAGTTTGCCAAACATGTTTTTCCCTGTGTAAAAATTATAGTACTTATACTTGTCAGTTTATATATATTACTGTGTGCCTCTTTACTTAATTGTTTCGATATTGTATATTAATTTATAGTCTCAAACAAGGTTAAATTATTTTCTGATATATTCTATGTTCCAAATTAATAATTTTAAACTTTTGGTTGAGTTCTTGACAAAGGGTTTCGGCGTGGCCTAAAATAAGTATACCCCTTGTTGCCAAAGAGTTATAAAGGTTTTTCTGAACTTTTATTTGGCTCTCAACAGAAAAATATATAAGTACGTTCCTGCATAAGATAAGATTAAATGTGCCGTATATACTTTCGGCCGGTGCTGTATGCTTGTCAGAAAGTAAATCCTCAACGGAGAAGTATACCATTTTTCTTATGTTTTTGGATAAAAGAAACTCGTCTTTTTCGGGGGTGAAGTATTTGTCAAATATACCAAGTTTTGTGTTTTTTAAAGTATCTCTTGTATATAGTGCCCTTTTAGCCGTGTCTAGTACATCATGATTAATATCGGTTGCAAATATCATTGATACAGTATCTTTGTCATTGCTCGATTTCAATGCTTCATTTATCAGGATTGCAACAGAATAAGCTTCTTCTCCTGCGGCACAGCCGGCACTCCAAACTCTTAGTTCTACTGTTTCTTTATTAAGCAATCCCGGTATGATTGACTGAGCAAGAATTTCGAAGACAGTTGGGTCTCTGAAAAATGAGCTTACATTTATTGATAGCGAGTGAATTAGCTGTTCACATTCATGTATATCTGAATTACAAATAGCAATATATTCATCAGCATTGGCGGTGACGTTTCCCATGCGTTCACATATATGCTGAAAAAGTGTGTGTCTTCTATAGCCGTTAAGCTTTGTTCCTGTTTTATCTTCTACAATTTGAAGAATATTGTCAACCTGATTCTCGTGTATTAACATTTGGTTTCTCCTTGCAATGCTGAATTTATAAGCCTTTCTTCATCTAGGATAGCTCTAATTTTTGTTGTCAGAGTTTCGCTTGAGAAAGGTTTGGATAGAAAATTGATGTTTTCATCCAGTATTTCACTTTGAGAAACCACATTTGCGGTGTAACCCGACATAAAAAGTTGTTTCATTTCAGGACGTGTTTTTTTAAGTTTTTCTGCCATTTCCGGACCATTCATAATTGGCATGATAATATCGCTTAGAAGTAAATCTATTTTGCCTGGATATTCGCTAGCTTTTTTGATAGCCTTGGTTGGTTCTGCTGCCAATAAGACATTGTATCCATGTTTTTCAAGAAATTTTTGTGTAATGATTCGTATATTTCTTTCATCTTCAACTAACAGTATTGTTTCGTTTCCGCCGCTGACATCTTTTGTTTTTTTATTTTCTATATTTTGTTCTTCATCTGTTCTGCAGCGAGGAAAGTAGATGCGGAAAGTTGTTCCAGTTTTTGGTTCACTGTAGACGTTTATGAAACCATTGTTTTGTTTAACGATACCGTATGTGGTTGCAAGACCAAGTCCTGTACCTTCACCAACATCTTTTGTTGTGAAGAATGGCTCAAATATGTTGTCCAAAGTTTTTTTATCGATTCCGCATCCATTATCGCTAATAGCCAAAGCAACATATTCACCACTGGTTACACCTTCGTAATCTTTATTGTAAAGGTCAAAATCCACGTACATGTTGTATGTTTCGACAGTAATAGTTCCTGCACTTTCTATGGCATCACGGGCGTTTACAAAAAGGTTTGTCAGGATTTGGTCAAGTTGTCCTGTATCTAGTTTTATTGACCATGGATCTTCACATGGAATCCACTTCAGTTCAATGTTTTCTCCAATCATTCTGCTTAAGAGTTTGAGTATTCCAGTTATGGCATTGTTAGGATTAATTATTTCTGGTACAATATTTTGTTTTCTGGCAAATGCAAGCAGTTGCCTGGTGATGGCAACCGAACGTTCGGCAGCCGTCGTTATCTCTTGGAGATATTCATGTGCCGGGTTTTCTGGTCCAATGTCATCGTAGCACAAATCAACATATCCTAGAATCGCCATAAGAAGATTATTAAAGTCATGAGCAATTCCACCTGCCAATTGCCCAATTGCCTCCATCTTTTGAGATTGGCGTAGCTGTTCTTCTTTGTTAATGCTTTCTGATATGTCTTGTTCAATGGCTACAAGATTTACAATTTCTCCTTGCTTGTTTTTAATAGGAGTAATAGCTGATTCAGAAGTAAAGAGAGCTCCATCTTTCTTGCGATTAATAAATCTCCCTTTCCACGTTTTACCACTATCTATTTCATTATAAATTTTATGATAAAAAGTTTTATCATGCTGTCCACTTTCAAGCATGCTTGTTGTTTTGCCCAGAACTTCACTACTTGAATATCCTGTTATCTTTTCAAATGCTGGATTTGTATATTGGATAATGCCGTCTGGCTTGGTAATAATAATGCTTTCTGCAAGCTGTTCGATAGCAGTCATTAACATTATATGTGTGTCTTCTGTTTTTTT
This sequence comes from Kiritimatiellia bacterium, assembly GCA_027858345.1. Lineage (GTDB taxonomy): Bacteria > Verrucomicrobiota > Kiritimatiellia > JAQICX01 > JAQICX01 > JAQICX01. Next base: position 10,134 of record JAQICX010000015.1, read on the forward strand.
CTGTTCAGAGATATCTCTAAACTCTGCGACTCTTACAGTTTTGCCTTTGTAAGGAATGTTTTTGGCTTGTATTCTTAAAGGATATTCTTCTCCGGTTTTTCTCAAACCGACTACTTCGTATGATTTTTCATAGCCGCTGGTGATGTTTTGAGTTACAATTTTGCGTGTGTCTTCTGATATGAGCAGTAAGCCATCCTTGCTTATTAGCTCCTCAACAGAATAGCCTGTGGTATCAGATAGTCCCTGATTACAGTCTAATATTATACCGTTATCATGTATTGCAATCCCTCCAAAAGTTGCATTATGTAGAGCCTTAAAACGACTTTCGCTATCTTTTAGAGCTTGTTCTGAATGTTTTTCTTGTGTGATATCAGAATTAATGCCAATCATTCTAACGGCTTTTTGCTTGTCATCACGTATAACCAATGCACTGCTTTTTATATAACGCAACTCGCCATCTGGTTTTATAATTCTAAATTCATCTTCAAACTCTTCTTGTTTTTCAATAGCTAAAGCAACGTTTTGGTTAACCCGTTCCAAATCATCAGGATGAATAGCTCTCGCCCATGTGTTTTTCTTTTTTTTAAAATCCTCTTTGGTAATCCCATATAGTCGGTACACCCAATCATTCCAAACTAGTTTATTGTTTACTATGTCAAAATCCCATACACCAAACTCGCCGGCATCTGTTGCAAGCTTAAGTCTCATATTTGTCTCAACAAGTTTGTTTTCATTTTTTTTGCGTTCGGTGATATCAATGGAACGACCTTGGAAACCGGTTACTTCTCCAGAATGGTTAATAAGTGGATTACAGATGATTTCAACATCTATAATTGTTCCGTCTTTGCGTATCTGTTGAGTTTCTATTACACCTTGAACTAGTTCACCTTTTTGATATTTGTCAATTAATTTTTTTGCTGCTAAAGTTAATTTGTCAAAATCTTTTTTGGGAGTAAATGCAACAGGGTGTAGCCCAAAAAACTCTTCAGGGGTGTATCCTAGAAGCCTAAATACGGCATCGTTAACATACGTGATATTCATTTCCAAATCAGTTGTCCAAATTGTGGCCAATGTATTTGTAGCGAGAAGTTTATAGTGTTCCTCACTTTGAATCAAAGCTTCTTCTGTTGCTTTTTGTTTAGAGATATCCTGTACAATTCCTATAATATACTCGAGCGTTCCATGGTTATCTAGTGCAACTGATATTGATATTTCAACCCAGACAATAGATCCATCTTTGCGAATATAACGTTTTTTCATTTGCTCCGCTTCGCATTCTTTGTCAACCAGTTTGGTCAGCAAATTTTTGTCGAATGCAATATCCTCTGGATGGGTAATTTCAGCAACAGATTTTCCAATTAGCTCTTTTTTTGTATATCCTGTGAGGTTGCACGTGTACTGGTTGACTTTTAAGTACTCTCCAGTTGATGAAACATGTACAATACCAACGGCAGCTAGGTCAAAAATTCTTTGAAATTGGCTATCTATATTTTGTTGTTTTTTATTGGTCATTATAATTTATAATTTGTTAATAATATATCAATACAATTCACAACTATACAATTTAAACAAGGGGTTTGCAAGTCTTTAAAAAGGTACTAAAGCATTTCCTTGATTTTTCGGTTGAACACCCTTTTTGGCGGGGTCACGGACCCCGACCCTACAGTTGCGGATGCTGCAACCAACGCTAAAAGGTTGATTGCAAATGGCTTCTGTAGGGTCGGGGTGCTTCACCCCGCCTTTTAAATATAATTTTCAACTTTATCACCCGTTTGGTGATAAATTAATGTTTTTTTATAAGAGGCTGTTAGCAAGTGTCTTACGGTAAAACTACGCTTTGCGAATTGCACCTTGGAAAGCCATTCAGATTTTTACGCAGTAAAAAACCAAAACTGGCTTGCAAGATTAGTGCAGATTTTGCTTTAAAAGCAGTAAGATAGTACAAGTGTACATCTTATTCTGCTTGCGAAGCGAAAGATGTGCTGATATCACAAGGTGTTGTTTTGGTAAGAATGGCTTTTCAAAATTGAACAGCAGCAAACAAGCCAACCGAAAAATCAAGGATTAATTTGGCACGCGTGTTTAAATATTGTTGACAATTATCTGTTATGGTATTATGGTTGCTGTTCTTATGCACCTCGGTGTCAAGTTGTAATGTGAGCCAGTTTCTGGCAAAAATACAAATAGGAGATATAATATGGAAGTTAGTCCGATAGCAGAAATTACAGCAAAATATGTCAACCATACGAATCGTCATATATATTTGACAGGAAAGGCTGGTACAGGCAAAACGACTTTTTTAAAGAGTATTGTTGAGAGTACTCATAAAAATGTAGTTGTTGCAGCTCCCACAGGTATTGCTGCAATAAATGCCGATGGTGTGACCCTGCATTCACTCTTTCAGTTACCATTCGGTGCGTTTGTTCCTGAAAACATTCCCTTTCGTAGTGATATTCGTTTTGAACTGAACACTCCTCAATCCATATGGAAAGGCTTCCACATGAACAAACAGAAGAGGGCTCTTTTGCAAGAGGTTGAACTGTTGATCATCGACGAGGTCAGTATGTTGAGAGCAGATCTGCTTGATGCAATTGATACTATTTTACGATCCGTTAGAAAAAGGAGAGAGGAACCATTTGGTGGATTACAGGTTCTTTTTATTGGCGACTTATTGCAGCTGCCACCAGTGGTCAAAGATGACGAATGGAGTGTGCTTTCTGAATATTATGATAGCATTTTCTTTTTTTCAGCAAATGTTTTAAAGGAAGCTCCACCAATATATATTGAACTGGATAAAATTTATCGTCAGTCAGATTTCACATTTATTGAGCTTCTTGGTCATTTGCGCGATAACAAAGTTACAATGTCTGATGTGGAACTTTTAAATAGATATTATCGCCCCAAAAGTGATGCAATAGGGGAAGGATATATTCAAATTACCACACACAATCGCATTGCCGACAGTTCAAATCGAAAGGCGCTTGCAAAGCTTGATTCAAAATCATATTTTTTTGATGCAGAGATACACGGTGATTTTCCGGAATATATGTGTCCGATTGAAGTGAAGATGGAGCTGAAGCTTGGTGCACAAGTTATGTTTATCAAGAATGATTCATCTGGAGAACAGCGTTATTTCAATGGCAAAATTGGTAAGATAGTAGTACTGGGAGATGACAAGATTGAAGTTGCATTTGATGATGGAGCCCCCAATGCTGAAGTTGAAAAATATACATGGGAAAATAAAAAATATAAATTAAATTCTGATACCAATGAGGCTGAGCAATGTGTAGCCGGGACGTTTGTGCACTATCCTCTCAAGCTTGCTTGGGCTATTACCGTTCACAAAAGTCAGGGATTGACGTTTGACAAGGCGGTCATTGATGTTGCGCAGGCGTTTGCTCCGGGACAGATTTATGTTGCACTCTCTCGTTTGACCTCTTTGGATGGTCTTGTGCTGTTGAGTCCAATTCCAAGAAACATGTTTAAGCTTGATGAGCAGGTAAACACTTTCTCCTGTGAAAAAATTGAGCTTGAAAAACTGGAGAGTGAGCTGGTGTCTAACACTCTTCTCTATGTGGGGCAGGACGTTTATAAGGCATTTGATTTCACTAACCTGTTTTTTCAACTGAAATATCATGTGGAATCTTACGATAAAAGCAAAAGCCACTCAAAAAAGCAGCAATATAAAGCTGTTGCTGAAGAATATCTGAAAAGTGCAATTGAGTTGAAAGAAGTTGCATATAAATTTCAGGTGCAGGTTCGAAAGATTTCAAGAAACCTTGATGATGACTCTCTGAAGCTGCTCTACGAACGCATTAGTGCTGCAAAAGGATATTTTGAACCATTGCTTCGTGAACAGTCGAGTAAAGTTGTTGATCAAATTAAAGAGCTTGCTTCAATAAAAGGAGTGAAGACATATCTGAATGAACTCAAAGAAATAGAGAGACTTTTCTTTAGTCAACTTACCAAAATTTACAAGTCTGAGCAATTGGTTAAATCTGCCATTGAGCATACCGAACTTACAAACGAAAGTTTGAAACAGTCTGGTTTATACGATGGGCGTGAACCTGTTGTAGTTAAATCAGTTGCAAGAAAACAAAAAAAACCAAAAGTTCCCAAGAAACACACAACAGAAATTTCATATGAATTGTATTTACAGGGAAAGACTCTTAAAGAGATTGCTGAAGAGCGAAATCTAACTGTTCAAACCATAGAAAATCATATGACTCACTTCATTAAAAATGGCAAGCTGGACGTTCTTAATTTTGTTGATGAAGAAAAATTTCAGCAAATTGTTGATGTCATCAACGAACTTGATTCGCCTTCAGCAGGTGAGGTCAAAAGCGTTCTGGGCAACGCTGCCACATGGAGCGAGATTCGCATGGTTTTAGCACATCTTGAAAGTCAGAAAAATCTATAAGTCTGTTTCTGTGAGGGGCATTTAGCTTACTTATAAATTAAAATAAAAAAAAGGGAAAATAATATGTTTACTAGACAGAATAGATTACGAACAGGTCTACAGCACTTTTTGTGTGCACAGGTGATATTGCTTTGCTTAGCATGTTCTTTTGCGGTAGGGGCTACGGCTACAAATGCGCTCAGGTATGTAGAAGTGAAAGGCACCAACGTACTCTATGATTGCTATATTAACGGATTCTACATATCGTCAAGGGATGGGACAGTACCAATAGATTATTATTTATGCAGCAACAGTTTCAACAGTGTCATTTTTACGAATGTGCAATGCTCTGCTACCAGCAATTTATCGATTGTTGTTAGTGACACACTGACAATAACTAATGTTTTCGACTGGTCGATTAATTTGGATCAAAATGTTCATGTTTACGAGACAAACTTCACTTTAGCCGCTACGATGCTGATGCCGTGGGAAGAAGCATCCGTTATTGCCCCCTTGGAGCTAACAGAAAAGGCGTATCTTGCTAGCATTGTAAGTAATTATGTTGATGTTTTAGTAGAGGGAAATACCAACAATATCGTCCAAATGTTGAACATGCAGTATTTAAAGAGAATAGAGGCCGAAGCGTTGCTAAACAACACTACAGCGGAAAATATAATAGATAGATTTCTCGCTTTCTATGATGCTTTCTGGGGAACTCAAGTTCGTGGAGATGTCTCAAAGTATGATCCTGATAATTTGGTAATATCGGTGAGCCCATTCAATGATCGTGTTGTTGTCCTGAAGACGTCGAACGATTCTCCTCTTGTCTCTATCGAAAGTACTTTTTCTGACATTGAAACAGATTTGGGATTAAAGCAATTCGAAATCCATGCCATAAAGATAAATAACAGTTGGTTTTTGTACTGATGGTTCAAGAAGAGTTTTTTGGGACTTCGATCATCAGTCTTCGCCTTTCAGGTTACGCCCCGACACGGTAGATCGAACACTATCCCGCAGAGTGGGACTAATACAATTAACCTGCAAATAATGTTATTCGGGCTAGCTTTGCTAGTTCCGGTCTGCGGAATAGAGTCCGATCTGCGATCGGAAAGGTATCCAACCGAAAAGCTGAGGATACTATCAAATTCTTTTTCAAAAATAGTTGCAAAATATTACCAACGTTGTTATTATCTAACTCAATAAAATTTAAGTAGGGTTTACTGTTTAATGCAAGATAGGACGCTTCGCTACTGTCGCAGGCTCCAGTCTCGGCAAGCCGGTTTCTATATTATGTATTCACTGCGTTTCGTTGCTTTAGGCACACTAAAGCCTCGCTTCGCGAGTACATAAGATGATTTCGCCCCGCTATCACTTTGCTTAAAAAGGCAAAGTGATAGCGGGGTAACTCATTGTAGGAAGTAAGTACCCCTCCGTCTCGCTTCGCTCGCCACCTCCTCCCGCTTTGCGGGACTAGCGAGTTAGCCGGGGAGGAGTTTTGGCGGACTAGAGTTGTGTTGCAAAAACAACGCCTGTAGCGGCGGGCGTTGACCGACGAAAGGTAACGCAAGGTGGTCACTGCGTTGCTTTAGACGAGCTAAAGCCTCTCTTAAGCTTCGCTACGGGTTCAGCTTGCAAGTGTAAAACGCTTACAACCTAGAAGGTTGTGCTACCCACGGCATGTCGCACCGTAGTCAGGAACTGCGAAGACGGAAGTGTCGTGCCTTGTATGTTGGACATTCGTTGCCACTGCGTTGCTTTTGACAAGCAAAAGCCTGTCTTCGCTTCGCTACGGCGATTGGATATTGGATATTTAAAGAACAAAAACGTTGGGGATAAGACAAAATAGTCTGTATACCATTGGTTTATAACATAATAGGTTTGAAAAGAGTGTGAAACTTTTGACAGAACCTAATTTATTAAAAGGAATATTAAATGAAACGTTTGGCATTAACAAATTTCAGTCTCAAGCATCCATGGCTTGTTTTAATTATGGTGGTGGTGGCGGTTATTCTATTCGGGAGTCAATTTCCCAAGGTTAACTTTGATAATGACCCCGAGAATATGCTCTCAGAAGATGAGTCCGTAAGGGTTTTTCATCATGAAACCAAAGAAAAATATGGGCTTTATGATTTTGTCATTGTCGGGATTGTAAACGAGACTGACCCTAATGGTATTTTCAATGTCAAGACGCTTCAGCGTGTTGATAGGCTGACTAAACAACTGCTCAGTCTTCGTCAAGGGGATGATGGATTGGCGCAGGTTGCCGAAGATGATGCTGGCACACGGTGGAGAAGTTTGGATTTATCTCCTGATAGCGCTTTTAAGCGTGCGATGGGGGTTGTTTTCAGTCACAATCCAAATCATTTGTTTGATGATGATGGTAAAAGTGCGATTATTGGCGATGAGTTGATTGCTCCCAGTGTGGTTGACAATATCAAGCAGGCTGACACGGGTGCTTTGAAGCTTGAGTACCTAATGGAGAATGCACCTCAAACAGCTGAGGATGCCTTGGTGATTCGTAATGATGCTATGGAAAATCCGCTTTATAAGGGAACCCTTGTGTCTGAAGACGAGAAAGCTGTCGGTATTTATATTCCCATCATTGAAAAGACGTATAGTTATAATGTTGCGAGCTTGGTTAAGGAGTTGACCAAGGATTGGCCAGAGGAGGACAAAATATATATTGCTGGTCTGCCTGTAGCCGAGGATACTTTTGGAGTTGAAATGCTGGTGCAGATGGCTATCTCGGCACCGCTGGCTATGTTGATTCTCTTTCTGTTGATGTATTTTTTCTTCCGCCGTGTGTCTCTGATTCTGGCGCCATTATTGTTGGCAGTTATAACTGTTATTCTTACAATGGGGCTGTTGATAGGTTTGGGTTTTGATGTTCATATCATGAGCTCAATGATTCCTATTTTCATTATGCCTATTATAGTATGTGATTCTATACATGTGTTGAGTGAATTCTTCGACTCGTACCGTAAATATCAGAATAAAGCTGAGACGTTAAGGCATGTTGTGAGCGGGTTGTTTATGCCGATGTTGTATACTTCTGCTACTACTATTGCTGGTTTTGCCTCGTTGGCTACAACGCCGATTCCACCCGTGCGAGTGTTTGGGCTGCATGTGGCTTTTGGTGTGGCTGTCGGCTGGTTATTGACAATGACATTTGTGCCGGCATTTATATCTGTGTTTATTTCCGAGAAATCACTGCATCGAATCTGTGCTGTACCTGAGCACCCTGATCAGTGCGATGTGGATACCGGTATGCTTAGTCGTTTTCTTAATTGGGTTGGAGGTTTCACATATCGAAAATCTTGGTTGATTGTGTTGATTGCTACCATTATTATGGGGGGCTCCATTTATGGTGTGTTTCTAATTAATATTAATGATAATCCGGTAAAATGGTTTGGCAAAAACCATGAATTACGTGTGGCTGACCGGGTGCTTAACAAACATTTTGGTGGCACCTATACAGCATATCTTACCTTAGCAGCAGATTCCCAAAAAACAGTGATGGGCAGTCAGGAAATCCAGAAGATTATTGATGCTGCTCAGGAGAGATTCGCCAAAACAAAGCCTGCCGCGTTAAAAGAGTTTTTGGTAGAGTTGGATTCAATTCAGAGCAAACTCTGTAGCTCTGGTGAATGTGATCCTGTGTTGTTTTTCACATCCCTTTCTGATGCTGCGGGAAAAATTGATGAGAAAGCAGACAAATCATGGAATGCTTTGGCAGATGTCATTAACTATATGGATCCCGATGGGTTGACCTATACCACGCTGGAGCAGAAGGTGCAGCAGGTTAAGGACGTTTCTGTTGAAGATAAGGCCGTTCTTCTGGAGAGCCTCAAGGCAGATTCTTCTGTTACCGGAGAGGCTTTGATGGATAAAGCTTTGGATATTTGTGATTCATTTACAGGTTTGTCACTACGTGAGTTTGTTCTCGAAATGAATACAGAATTGAATGCTCCGGCATTTAAACGGCCGGATGTTCTGCGCTACGTTGAGGGTTTGCAGAATTTTCTTCTGTCAACGGAAAAAGTAGGTAAGACTTCGTCGACGGTGGATGCCTTGAAGAAAGCGTCATATGAACTTCAGTATGTAACACCCGATGCTTCACTTGCTGGAGATGCTTTGGCAACAGTTGAGGCCGAAAACAACTCTAACTTCTCTATTCCTAAAACTGCGGCAGCAATCGGCCAAGTCTATATGCAGCTTGAGGGCATGAAAAAGAAAGATTCACTTTTCCATATGGTTACGCGTGATTATCAAGGCGAAAATATATGGGTGCAGTTGACCAGCGGTGATAATCAGGACATGACGGTTGTGGTTGACGGTGTTGAAAAGTATGTTGCTGAAAACCCGCCACCGGTTCCGCTGGAAATCAGGTGGGCCGGTCTGACATATCTGAATGTGGTTTGGCAGGAGAAAATGGTTATAGGCATGCGGACATCACTTGTGGGCAGTTTTGTGGTCGTGCTGATAATGATGCTGATTCTATTCCGTTCTGGATTGTTTGGTATTTTGGCAATGTTGCCACTGACTATCACAATTACATTCATCTATGGTATTATAGGTTGGGTTGGAAAAGATTATGATATGCCTGTTGCGATTCTGTCTGCCATGACACTTGGCTTGAGTGTTGATTTCGCAATTCATTTTCTTGAACGCGGTCGTGAGATGTATAAGGAGTCAGGCAACTGGAAAGATGCCAATGCAAGAATGTTCCGCGAACCGGCTAAGGCTATAAGCCGCAATGCGATTGTGATTGCATTTGGTTTCATGCCGTTACTGCTGGCTCCGTTGATTCCTTATCGTACGGTTGGATTTTTCCTGGCGATGATCATGTTGGTTTCATGGTTAGCAACGCTGTTTATTCTGCCGGCACTAATCAGAATCTTGGAAAAATGGTTGTTTAAGAATACTAAGTCAAAAAATCAAAAGAAAGAAGGTCGGAAATGAGAAGAATTATAGTAGCAATGATGATGGCAGCGATAGTGGGGATGACTGCATCTGTGCATGCGGCGGAACTGACTGTTGATGAGATTGTCGCAAAAGCTAATGACGTATCATATTATGCAGGTGATGATGGGCGCGCAGAGGTCAGCATGAAATTGTCGGATGGTCGTTCCCGCGATTTCGTAATCTTAAGAAAAGATGTTCCCGGCGGGCTTGACCAAATGTTTTATGTCTATTTCAAAGATCCATCCGATGTCCGGAAAATGTCGTTTCTTGTACATAAACGACCGGCTGAGAGTGATGACCGCTGGCTGTTTCTGCCTGCTTTGAATCTTGTTAAGAGAATTGCTCCTGGCGATAAACGCACCAGTTTTGTTGGATCTGATTTTCTGTATGAGGATGTTTCTGGACGTGGGCTTCAGGAAGACAAGCATGAATTGTTTGAAACAACAGATAGCCAATATATTGTTAAAAATGTTCCTAAAACCCCTTCGTCTGTTGAATTTAGTTCATACAAGGTCTGGATTGATAAAGATACCTTTATGCCTCGCAAGGCCGAGTATTTTGATAAGAACCAGAAATTGTATCGTCGAATCTTGTCCAACAAGATTAAGGTTATTCAGAACTATCCCACGGCGCTTGAGCAGGTGGTTGAAGATGTTGCACGGGGAACAAGCACAACCAGCAATTTCAGTAAAGTTGAGTATGACGTGGGTCTGAACGATAGAATATTTACAGAGCGATTTCTACGCCGTCCACCGCGTGAAGTAACTCAATAATAGTTAGATTAAGGAATAAGCGGTATGAAAAAATATGTTATTCATATGTGTGTTTCAATCTTGCTGTTAGCAGGATTCAGTTACGGTGAATCTGAATGGATGGACACACTTAGTGATGCAGGAGTGGAGCTACACGGATTTCTTGACTATAGCTATGGCACTCGTACGCAGACGGATCCGTATGAGGATGATAGATCACTCAATGAGCTTCGGTTGCAGTTAGATAGTGTCTGGTATCATGATCTGTTTACGGCTCAAATTAAAGCTGATCTTATTTATGATGAGTTGGCCGCTAATCGGGATGATATTGATCTTGAAACTGGGCAGGGTTTTTTAGATCTACGACAGGCGAATGTTATGTTTTCGCCACTGCTTTGGATGGATGTTAAAATCGGCCGTCAAACGTTGACTTGGGGCACCGGTGATTTGGTATTCATTAATGATATGTTTCCAAAAGACTGGAGGTCATTTTTTCTGGGGCGGGATACTGAGTATCTAAAAGCTCCCTCGGATGCGCTCTATGTCAGTTTGTTCCCGTCATTTGTAAACATAGATATTGTGTACACGCCACGCTTTGATGCCGATAGGTATATAAATGGTGAACGAATCTCATATTGGAATGGTGTGGAGATGGTTGGACAGAATTCAATTCTGGATACAGAGCTCCCCGATGAGTGGTTTAATGATGATGAGATTGCGGTACGTTTATATCGTAATTTTACTGGCTATGAGCTGGCTGTGTATGGTTATAACGGATTCTGGAAGAGCCCGGCCGGCATGGATCCGACTACAGGCAAATGGATTTTTCCGAAGTTATCGGTCTATGGTGCTAGTGCCCGGGGGCCACTGGGAAATGGTATTGTCAATCTTGAGGCTGGCTATTATGACTCCGTTGATGACCGTAGAGGTGACGATCCATTTATTAACAACAGTGAAATTCGTTTTCTTGTTGGTTACGAACAGGAGGCTGCCAAAAATTTTACGGTTGGAGTTCAATACTATCTTGAGAGTATGATGGACTATGGCTCATTTGTACGATCCATTGAAGCTGTTGGAATGTCGACAGACACCATCAGAGATCAGAATCGCCATACCTTCACGTTGCGTATGACCTGGATGCTTATGAATCAGAACCTTATTTTGAGTTGCTTTACGCGCTACTCTCCGTCAGATTCTGATGCTTATATTAAGCCAGTTGTGACTTATAAGATTTCCGATCATTGGAAGGCAACTGTTGGCGGTAATATTTTTTGTGGCAATGATAACTATACGTTTTTGGGACAATTTGAAGACAACAGTAATGTATATGTATCACTTAGGCTAAGTTATTAAATGGGAGTTTACAGAAGAAATCTATCCCTCAATTTTTAATTGAATGTCTCTTTCGTATCATTGTTTCCGCAAATGGGTTTGTAATTAGTCGTCGCTGATATGCCAAATACAAGGAAATAAGCCGAAGCTGTAGCCCCTACTGCGAGACGAAATTGACACAGTAGTTGGTATGAAATGATGGATAAACGACAATTATTAACTTTTAAATTGCAAGATAAACATGCATATCGGCATCTTTTCCGGCAAAATATGATGCATAAAAATAATGCTTTGAAATTAATTGTGCAATAAATTATAGCACAAATATAAACAAAATCTAAACAGACATTGGCATTTATGACTTTTTCAGCACCGACTAATTAAAATATTTGATTGATTTTGCAATTTAAGAGTGGACAAACGCTGTTAAAAATGCTTTAATCCAAAACCTTCGGTTGACAAATAGAGCTGTGTTTAGGAAGAATACAGCTTTTTGAGTTTGTAACCTGTTATGAACAAATGATTTAAGGATATAAATATAAAATGTTTACAAGTGGCGTGCAAATAATGCTTGTTGGAATGGGAACCGTTTTTGGTTTCTTGATTCTAATGGTTTTAGTAATGAGTGGAACAGCATCCTTTTTGAAAAGATTTCCTGAGGCAGCTCCTGTTTCAGCTCCTAAGAGATCTACCTCCGGTGCTGATGCAGAGATTGCTGCGGCAATCGCAATTGCGAAATCAAGAATTAGTTAAAAAGTAAGAATGTGAGGATGACTCACAAAAATCTAATGATCAGTTGCTATATTTGGGTTGTTAAGCTTTTTAAAGTTGGGTACCTTTAGTGATTGTGGAAATTTAAAATAAACTTAGAGTGTTGAACAAATGAAACGCTTGAAAGATTTTATTCGAGGACGAAGTTGGGCTAAAAAAAAATCAAGTAATAGCAAGCCTATTGCGTATTTTTTTTGAAAGATTCAACAGAAGCCGTAGAACAAAGATTTACTGTGTTTTATGAGTGAAATGCTCTAGTATAAATAAGAGGTGAATTAGTTATGGCAAAGAAGCCTATTGATGTGATGTGTACAGCTTTTCGCGATGGATTTCAATCTGTTGTTGGTGCAAGAGCTTTTACAAAAGATTTTATTCCAGCTGTTAAAGCTTCGTGTGAAGCTGGTATAGACCATTTTGAATCTGGTGGTGGTGCAAGATTTCAGTCATTGTTCCTATACTGTGGAGAAAATGCATTTGATATGATGGATCAGTTCAGAGAAGCTGCTCCAGAAGCTAACCTGCAGGCACTTGCTCGTGGTATCAATGTTGTGGGGCTTGACAGTCAATCAAGTGATGTTATTGATATGCATGCAAAAATGTTCAAAAAACATGGTGTTACAACAATTCGTAACTTCGATGCATTGAATGACGTAAACAACTTGATCTATTCTGGCCAGTGTATCAAAAAACACAGTTTGAAACATGAGATTTCTGTTACAATGATGGCTCTTCCTCCTGGATGTACAGGTGCTCACGATCCAGATTTTTATGAAGGCATGGTTAGGCAGATTATGGATGCAGATGTTGAATTTGATACAATCTGTTTCAAAGATGCTTCAGGAACAGCTACTCCCGCTGTTGTTTACGAAACAATCAAGAGAGCTCGTAAGTTGCTTGGTCCTGATATGCCGATCAGAATGCATACGCATGAAACGGCTGGCACATCAGTTCTCGTTTATAAATCAGCTCTTGATGCTGGAGCAGATGGCATAGACCTTTCAATGCGTCCAATGTCAGGCGGTACTGGTCAGCCAGATATCCTGACAATGTGGCATGCTCTACGTGGTACAGAATATGATTTGCAGATTGACCCAGACAAAGTAAGGGAAGCTGAAGCTGTGTTCAAGGATTGCATGAAAGAATACTTCATGCCGCCAGAAGCCACTGCCGTTGAACCAATCATTCCTTGGTCTCCAATGCCGGGTGGTGCTTTGACTGCTAACACCCAAATGCTTCGTGATAATGGGCTGATGGATAAATATCCTGAAATTATCGATAAGATGAAAGATACGGTAACACGCGGTGGCTTTGGTACATCCGTTACTCCTGTTTCTCAGTTCTATTTCCAACAGGCATTTAACAATGTTATGTTTGGTGACTGGGAAAAAATTGCTGAAGGTTATGGCAAAATGGTTCTTGGTTACTTTGGTAAAACTCCTGTTGAACCAGACCCTGAAATCGTTAAACTTGCTTCTGAACAGCTTAAACTTGAACCAACAACTCGTGATCCAAGAGCTATCAATGATGAAGATCCTAAAAAGGGTCTTGAAGTTGCTAAGAAAAACCTGGAAGCTGCTGGTGTTACTGATTTATCAGAAGAAAATGTATTTATTGCTGCAACTTGTGCAGACAAGGGAATTCAGTTTCTGCAAGGCAAGTACACAATTGGCGTGCGTAAAGATGCTGGAGCTCCAGTTGCAGCACCTGCTGCTGATGGTCCAGTTGCTTGCAAGGTTAACTTGAACGGCAAAGACTATAACGTGACTCTTGATGGTGACAAAGCTGTTGTAAACGGCAAGCCATTTGATTTTAGCGTTTCAGAAGGTACTGTTGAAGAAGCTGGAGCTGCTCCAGCCGAGGCAGGTTCAGGTACAATGATTACAGCTCAGATGCCTGGTAATGTTATTCGTCTGGAAGTTGCTCTCGGCGATGTCGTCGAAGAAGGACAACCACTAATGGTTATTGAAGCAATGAAGATGGAAACTGAAATCAAGTCAAAAGCTACAGGTACAGTAGGTTCAATTCTAGTTGACGCTGGCGACAAAATTGTTGCTGGTCAAGATCTAGTTGAAATTGTTTAAACATAGAGGAGCACAATTAGATATGAACCTAATTAGTTATTTAGTTAAATTTTTGACTATAGGCTGTGTGGCCGTTGCTGTTATGACAGCAACAGCTCATGCCGACAGTATGAATGCTGTTGAAACAAATGTTGTTCAAAAAACCGAGCATGATGTTAATCATGTAGAGATGGATATTAAGAAAAGTTTTGTACAACTCTGGAATGAAACCGGTATTAAAGGTTTTGTGGGTGTAACCACCAACTTTACAGAGCATGTGGATGCAACAAGTGGTGAAACTATCACAGAAGCACATGTTAATGCCGGCTGGAAAAATTTAGTAATGGTCCTTGTTGGTCTATCACTTCTGTTTCTTGCTATCAAGAAAAAGTTTGAACCTCTACTTCTAGTTCCAATTGGTTTTGGTTGTATTCTGGCTAACATTCCTGGTGCACAGGAAGCTATGACAGCTCTACCAGATCCAGCACATGGTGAACTTGGTAGTTTTCTTGGCATTATATACTACTATGGTGTGCAGAGTGGTCTGTTTCCATTGCTGATCTTCATGGGTGTCGGTGCTATGACAGACTTTGGTCCGCTTATTGCTCATCCAAAGACAGCTCTACTTGGTGCAGCAGCTCAGTTTGGTATTTTTGTTACCTTACTTGGTGCTATTGCCCTTGGCATTGCATTCCCTCAAATGGGATTTGGCGAAGGTCTTGAGCTAATTAAAACAGCTTGCTCAATCGGTATTATCGGTGGAGCAGACGGTCCAACTGCTATTTATACAGCTCGTCTGCTGTCGCCTAAATGGCTTGGTTCAATTGCTGTTGCCGCATACTCATATATGGCGCTTGTACCAATTATTCAGCCACCAATTATGCGCCTTATGACAACAAAAGAAGAGCGCCAAAGAGAGATGAAACAGCTTAGACATGTTACAAAACTTGAAAAAATTATGTTTCCAATCATAGTTTTGACACTTTGTGCATTACTGTTGCCTTCAGCTACACCACTGATTGGTGCGTTGATGTTTGGTAACCTTGCAAAAGAATGTGCTGTTGTTGATCGTTTGAGTGATACAATGCAGAATGCATTGATTAACATTGTAACAATTATGCTTGGTCTTGCTGTTGGCATGAAGCTTTCAGCTGATCACTTCTTGAACATTGGTACAATTGGTATCTTGATTTTAGGTCTGGTTGCTTTCTCAATTGGTACAGCCACTGGTATTGTTATGGCTAAGATCATGAATAAGCTCTCAAAAGAACCTATCAATCCACTAATTGGTGCTGCTGGTGTTTCTGCTGTTCCAATGGCGGCTCGCGTTGCCAACAAAGTTGGTCAGGAAGAGAATCATCATAACTTCCTGCTGATGCATGCAATGGGACCAAACGTTTCCGGCGTGATTGGTTCTGCTGTGGCAGCTGGTGTTCTTATTGCAATCTGCAATATGCTGGCTGGTTAATTTTAAAGAGGTAGAGATTCTTATAGAAGAACCTCCGATATAAACAGGCTGACTCATAGTAGAGTCAGCAAGATGATGCAGCTTAACGAAGAGTTGCTAATCATTTAAAAATAATAATCCCTATGTGGATTACAAAGTAAATAAGGAAAATAAAAAATGAGTACTATTGAGCTCTTAAAGAGCAAAATGGATGAAGCTAGTTTTACTAAACTGGCTGCAATCAACAACGATGAAGTAAATGACTTCATCGCTAAGGCAATTGAACTATGCGATCCTGACTCAGTGTTCGTTGGTGACGATAGTGACATGGATGCTGCATACTGCCGTGTGCGTGCAATCGATGGTTTGGAAGAAGTACAGCTTACAACAAATGGGCATACAGCTCATTGGGATGGCTATTTTGATCAAGCTCGTAAAAAAGACGTTACTAAATATCTAGTACCTTCTGAAGAGAATCTTGACAAAAACTTGAACCAAGTTGAACGTGAAGAAGGCCTGTCAGAAATCGAAGGTATGCAGAAAGATTCTTACAAAGGTCGCATGATGTATGTTCGTTTCTTCTGTCTTGGATCTACAAATAGTGAATTTGCTATTCCATGTCTTCAAATAACCGACTCAGCTTATGTTGTTCACTCTGAAGAACTTCTATATCGTCGTGGTTATGAAGAATTCAAGCGTCAAAGCGCGGCAGACCCAAACTTTGAGTTTTTCAAATTTCGCCATGCAACTGGTGAAGTTGATGAAAGAAAGACTTCAAAGAATTACAAAGACAACCGTGTTTATATGGATTACACAAGAAACACAGTTCTTTCTGTTAACACACAATACGCTGGTAACACAGTTGGTTTGAAAAAACTTTCTCTACGTCTAGCTATCCGTAAAGCTGACCGTGAAGGTTGGTTGGCAGAGCATATGTTCATCATGCGTTCAAATGGACCAAATGGTCGTCAAACTTACCTAGCAGGTGCTTATCCAAGTGCTTGTGGTAAAACTTCAACAGCTATGCTTCCAGGTGAAAACATTGTTGGTGACGATTTGGCTTACTTCAAGGTTATTGATGGTGAATTCCGTGCATGTAACGTTGAAGCTGGTATCTTTGGTATCATCACAGATGTTAGTGAAGATGATGATCCAGTTATCTGGAAACTTCTACATCAACCTGGCGAAGTTATCTTTGGTAACATTCTTGTTAAAGATGGAAAACCATACTGGCTTGGTATGACAGGTGACATTCCTGAATGTGGAGAAAACTATAGTGGTGAATGGACAAAGGGTAAAATCGGTCCTGAAGGTAAAGAGATTACACCAAGTCACAAGAATGCTCGTTACACAGTTCAAATGCGTGACCTGGACAATGCTGATCCGGATTGGGATAACCCAGAAGGTCTTCCAATGGGCGGCATCATTTATGGTGGTCGCGACAGTGACACAAGTGTACCTGTACGTGAAGCATACAGCTGGGAACACGGTGTATGTATGATGGGTGCTACTCTTGAATCAGAAACAACATCTGCTACAATTGGTAAAGAGGGCGTTCGTACATGGAACGTCATGTCTAACATGGACTTCTTGTCAATGTCAGTGGGGCGTTACATCCAAAACAACTTGGACTTTGCTAAAGAAATCAAGCGTCCAAAAGTTTTTGGAACTAACTACTTCCGCAAAAAAGATGGTAAGTTCCTTAACGGCAAACTTGACAAAGGTGTTTGGATTCGCTGGATGGAGCTTCGTGTACACGGAGATGCTGAAGCAATTGATGCCGGTTATGGTTTAATTCCTAAGTATGAAGATCTAAAAATATTATTTAAAGATGTTCGTGGCGAAGATTATACCGAAGAACAGTATATTGCTCAGTTCACTTTGAATATTCCTGAAATTATCGCTAAGATTGATCGTATTGAAGAAATCTACTCAACTAAGGTTACAGATACACCTGAAACAATGACTAAGTTGATGAAAGAAGAACGTGCACGTTTAGAAGCACTTCGTGCTGAAAAGGGTGATTATATCACACCAAATGACCTATAATTCTAAATTATAGAACATTAGCGAAAAGGGCAACATCTTAAAAATGTTGCCCTTTTTTTGTGCCCACTCAAAACAAAGAAAAGATAGCCACGAAAAGGCACAAAGGACACAAAAATAAAGAATTCTCTAGCCACTGATTGACACTGATTAAACACGGATTTTTTTAAGGTTGTTTTGTTAACGCAAACGATATGCTTCTCGAGTTTTCCAATAACTTGAACTTTGATGATGAATTAAAATGAGGATTAGTATAATAAGCCGAACAGATATAGCGGGATCTCATGCTTGCTACCATATAGTATATCATCTTTCACCAGAAAAGCCTTATCTAGGTTTTTGGCAATTTGTTTTTTACTTTTGTTTTTACCACCAATTTCAAAAAGATAGTTGTTAACTTCAAAATCTCCTGTTTTGCTGAAGTGTATTCTTAGATTGGCGTTTTTAATCATTTTAATAAAAAATATTTCTCTAATAGTTCCTAATTGATAGTTAAAACCTATTTCTTCTGATACCGATTTATATATATCAGGATTATCAAGATAGATTTTGTCAATATTTCTAAGCATTGCATTACCTGTTCGGTTTTGGGATATCAGTTCAATAAGCCCCGTTTCGTGCAATATTGTCAAGTAGTGTTCTACTGTTTTGTTGTCTAGTCCTATATTTTTAGAAATATTGTTTTTGTTTAATTTACTTGGAGGAATGGTCACCATATATGAGATTATTTTTTTAAAAGACAATAAATTTTCTGTTTTCAGATTATAATAGTTTGATATGTCTTCATATACTGTTTTTTCTATTATTCTTTGGATCTTTTGGCTGTATGTTGCTTCACCTTCAAGTATAAATGGGTAGTATCCCTGCCCAAGATATTTTTTGAAATGTCCTTTTATTCCTTTTATGCTTGAGAATTTATGTTCTAGTTGGCTTCTGTTTTTTATAATTTCATCAAAGGTTACAGTTGGTAAATCTGATATATTGTTAAATATTAGATATTCTCTAAATGACATACCGCCAATTCGGTAGATCACTCCTCTTCTGGATAAGTCATAAGTCCCTTTGACCAAGTCAATACTCGAACTTCCCGAGAAAACAATTTTTATATCAGGATATGAATCATATATGTTTTTAAGTTCCTGATTCCAATTTGAATATTTGTGTATTTCGTCAAAGAAAAATATTCTTATGCCATAATCATCATATAATTCGTTCACAAAATCTACAATGGTGCTTTGTGCAAAGTATATATTGTCAATAGAAACATAAATGGCTTCATCAATATTCTTGACCTTCTTTTTAATATATTGAAGCAGTAGGGTTGTTTTTCCAGTCCCTCTTGGACCTATCAGTCCTGTTAAACGATTTTCAATCGTAAAACTATCAAAAATATATCTTTGTTTCTCATAAGTTGTGTGTGTAAGTAATCTTTTATATGTCTCGATAAATCTTGCAATCATTGGAGTATACTCCTGTTTTTTGATGTTATATTGGGAGTGTACTCCAAAGGTTGTCTTTTCGCAAGCTTTTTATCAACAAATTTCACACATTTTTTCGTTTTCTTGCCTTCCAATCCTTCACTTTTGCCAGACCTTCCTCCTCTGCACTCCGTGTCTACGGCGAGACAAGACGAGCAAGCTCTAAGTTCAGGCATTACTATTCTGAAGTTTAGCTGCTCAAGTAGTGCCGGAACTCAGCGAGGTACGAGCGTGGATCCGGCAATTACTTAAACTCTTCCATTTTCCGTACTATAACCCTTCAACTTCTTGTTTTTTATGGTTGATTTTTATTTTAAATATTTCTAACAATATTTTTGTCAACAACTTACAAATCAATTTTATACCTGTCAACTTTTCATGATAATGAGGA
>JAQICX010000026.1 GCA_027858345.1 Kiritimatiellia bacterium
ATTTTACCCCAAAAAAGTCTTGGGGTTTTTCCTGTCCATCCATTATATCCCTGTTAAATTGGTTTCAGGGTTTCCTCTGCGCCCCCTGCGCCTCGAGTGAGCAAAGCGAACGGGCGAGAGAATAGGTTTTCAGTCAAAATCTTTATTGCCGCAGATGAACGCAGATAAAATCTGATGCATGAGCAAAAGACTATTTTGGGTTTCACAATAGTTAAAATGATTCTCATCAGCGCTAATCTGCGTGTATCAGCGGCTGAAGATTGAGGCATTTCAACTAAAATATTTATCCGTGATTTCAGTGTCTTCCGTGGAAAAAAAGGTTAAAAATAAATGCAGATTCGTACAATTAATGACTCGGACCAACCCGCTTGGGACCAATATGTCTTGAACCATCCCAATGGCACGGTTTTTCATTTATCCCATTGGATGAATGCTATTGAAAAGAGCTTCTCCCATAATAATTACTACTTAGTCGCTGTCGATGTTCAGGAGGCAGTGCAAAAGCAGCGTATTGTCGGCATTCTTCCGTTAACCCAGATAAAAAGTTTTTTGTTTGGACATTACCTTGTCTCTATCCCATTTGCAGAACTCGGTGGTGTTCTTGCGGATAGCCTAGAGATAGAAGCCACTTTGGTTGAACGCGCCACAGAGATCGCAAAAGAAATTCAATGTGATTATTTGGAACTGAAGAATAGTCAGCCAGTGCCAGAATTAATCACTAAAGATTTATATTATAATTTCAGCAAAGAAATACTTCCTGAACTGGAAGATAATATGTTGGCAATCCCGCGAAAATCGCGTGCAGCTGTTCGTAAGGGTATTAGCTCTGGATTAGTTGCAACTTTTGGTGCCGACCAGTTTGATGTGTTCTATGAGCTGATGGCACGTAGTTATCACAGCTTGGGAACACCGGTTTTCTCAGAAAAGCTGTTCAGGAATTTATTAGAGAATTATGGAAATAACGCAGATTTGCTTATCGTCAGAACTGCAGAAGGTTTGCCCGTTTCAGGTGTGTTGACTTTGTTTTTCAACGATCGTGTTATGCCATATTACGCAGGATCACTCCCCGGTTTTCGTAATCTCTGTCCAAATGATTTCATGTACTGGGAATTACTGAAGCAAGGTTGGGAAAAGGGTTATAAGGTTTTTGATTTAGGTAGAAGTAAAATAGATACGGGTTCTTTCAAATTCAAAAAGCATTGGGGCTTTGATCAGCAGCCCCTGTTTTATCAATATCAACTTATCGGTGCGAAAGAATTACCCAATTTGAGTCCGGCAAACCCGAAGTATAAGCGCAAAATAGAAATGTGGCGGAAAATGCCATTTGCGTTAACGAAGATATTGGGTCCGCCGTTGGCGAAGTACTTGGGGTAAGGGATTTAACACCAAGTCATAGAAGCCTTATAACCACGAAGTCACGAAGAAGGGCGAAGTAAAGTCTTAAAACGCCAAGGATTACGACAAAGGCATGCTTTTGCTTTGCATAACCCTTCGTTGCTCTTGGGGCCTTCGTGTTAGCTGTTTAGGTGATCTTGGTCTTGAGGCTTATAAATAAATATTGACTACGAAAATAAGATGTTGATTCCAAGGTTTTAAAAAACTTGTTTTTTCTTCGTGTACTTCGAGTCTTCGTGGTGAAAAGTTTTAAAAGATTTTCAGCTCACCGTAAACCTTTAAAAGATGAAAAAGGATTATTCATTTTGTCTGAAAATAGCATTCATCAACTAAATCTAAACTCAATAAACCCGGTTGAAGTTGAAGAAACAGCCCGTGAAATTGTGGATGCAGCCTTCAAGGTTCATTCTGAACTAGGTCCAGGTTTGCTCGAATCTGTTTATGAAGAGTGTCTTTGTTGGGTTCTGAATGAGAAGAAAATACCGGTCAAACGACAGTTTGAGGTTCCAATTGTTTTTTCAGGACAGTTGCTTAACACGAAACTGAGAATTGATTTGTTTGTTAATCAGTCAATTGTTGTAGAATTGAAAGCCGTAGAAAAAATCCTCCCACTCCATCAAGCACAGCTTATGACATATATGAAATTGACAAAGACCAGGCTTGGCTTTCTTATTAATTTCAATGTTCCTAAAATAAAAGAAGGCATGAAAAGAGTCGTCTTATGATTTACTTTGCCCTCTTCGAGCCTTCGTGGTTATGATTAAATGAATATCTTATATTTAGCCCATAGAATTCCGTACCCGCCCAACAAAGGTGACAAAATTCGTTCCTTCAACGAAGTGAAGTATCTATCACAGCAGCATAACATTGATCTAGTTTGCCTGGCGGATGACCCTGCTGATTTGCAATATAAGGTCAACCTGGAAGAATACTGTCAGCATGTTGATGTTATTCCCCTTAACAAGACAATTGCAAAAATCAAAGGGCTTCTATCCTTGGCCGGTGGGGGATCGATAAGTGTCGGTTATTTTTATCAGAAAAAAATGCAGCAGGCGATTGACCAGCACTTAAAGAAAACCAGCTATGACGCTATTCTGTGTTTTTCTTCTACGATGGCAGAATATGTTTTTAAGTCATCCGTTAAAGATATTTCGGCCCGATTGATCATGGATTTTTGTGATGTCGATTCGGATAAATGGCTGCAGTATGCCGCGGAAGCGCGCTTTCCCATGACGCAACTGTACCGCTTGGAACAACGCCGGTTGGCTGCTTATGAGTGTAAAATCCAGCGAGAATTCGATCGAACTATTTTGATTTCTGCAGCAGAAGCGCATCTGTTTCGACAGTTCAGCCCTGATCATCTGGATAAATTATCCATCATCCCAAATGGTGTCGATCATGAGTTTTTCACCCCAAATTACGCTCCACCAGCCTCCAGCCTACAGCCTACAGCCTTGTCCTTAGTGTTTACCGGAGCAATGGATTATCACGCAAACATCGATGGTGTCATCTGGTTTTGTGAGTATATTTGGCCCGAACTTAAGTTGAGATTTCCTGATTTAACCTTCTATATCGTCGGCAGTCATCCCGATCCAGCAGTCAGGGACCTGGCCAAAAATGATGGTGTCATCGTCACCGGGTTTGTTGAAGATATCCGTGAATATTATGCCCTGGCAGATATCTGTGTGGTGCCGCTGCGCATGGCCCGTGGTGTCCAGAATAAAGTCCTTGAAGCGATGTCTATGGGAAAAGCTGTGGTTGCTACTGCCAAAGCAAATGCCGGCATCCAGGCCGAAGATGGCAAGCAATTGCTGATTGCTGATGATGTCGACATATTCATCGATAAGATCACAGCGTTGCTGAATGACCAGAACAAAAGGGTGGCTTTGTCTTCTGCCGCACGTGAATTTGTGATTGAAAAATATGATTGGAACAGAAATCTGCAATTGCTGGAAGTGCTATTGCAATAAGATAGACACCACGCTTTTTAACCACGAAGATACGAAGGAAAGCGAAGAAAACAAAAAATCCTATATAACACCAAGGCACCAAAAAATTGATTAAGAATAAGGATTTCGTTCTGGTTTAAGTTTAACCCCCCAAAAGGCATTTCTTGGTGCTCCTTGGGGTCTTGGTGTTAAACAGCTTTAGATTCTCTTCGTGCTCTTCGAGTCTTCGTGGTTGATAGATTCAGACTGAGGTTTGGCTCAGGGTTTAACCAAAAAAAATCATTTCTTGGTGCCCCCTTGGAGACTTGGTGTTAAACAGTTTTCGATTCACTTCGTGTTCTTCGAGTCTTCGTGGTTGATAGATTGGGACCGAGGTTTGGCTCAGGGTTTAACCAAAAAAGAAAAGCATTTCTTAGTG
>JAQICX010000043.1 GCA_027858345.1 Kiritimatiellia bacterium
TCCTCAGTTGAAAACTGATTCAACTGCCGTCCTGTTTTATCTGTTTCTGTATTTTTCATGCAGCATATTATAAACCACATTATCTCAACTGTATACAAGGTGCTTCAACGGACGCTTACCTGATGAAAATGACTCCGTAGAAATGAAAGCAACCATGGTTGGAATGCTAAACAACTGGCGCACAAAAGTACGAAAATAGTAACATAGATAAACTATAGTTGAACTATAGCAAAACAATTGTCTTTCGCCATAACTCCCCTAACCTTGGAACACTAGATCTGACAGAAACTATCGACATATTTTATCGTACGGGCGACACGCATGTCGCCCTCATATAAATATCACAGCAAACAACGTGAGCTTATTTTCCTGTCTTACTCCTAAAAGCTTCGGCAATCAATTTAGGAGCTTCTAAAGTAGGATGCAAACCATCTTCAAGATACCATCCTGAAAAGTAGCCAACTTGACTGCCGACATCTGCACACTGAATCCCATAGTTTTCACACAAAGTTTGAATATCTGTATTCAGTTTTCTAGCCGTATTTGCTTCTAAAACCGAATATTGACTAACAACAGGAATAGTACCAAAAATAATATTACCACCATGATATTGAACAACTTGAATAATACTCTCAAGATTTCCAATGATTGTAGCTGTAGAAGTGCCGGCTGCAACATCATTTACGCCATATAAAACCATGACTAGACGAGGCTTGTATTCCTGCATAAATGCTTCAATATTATTGGAGCCATAATCAGAATGCGTTCCACTCACGGCTAGATTTATAATATTAACATTCCTAATGCTTAATTTTTCTGTCCAACTTATACTAGATGAACCAAAACCACTGGTAATTCCATCCCCCAAAGCAATATAAACACTGTCATCCAAAACAAGAGTACTTTCCTCTGGAGGAAGTGGATTATTGCCTGAGCCTCCACCTCCACAACCAAAAAAAACAACTGCAGACAAAACTAATATTACAAGATACTTTATAGGCTTCATAAAACCTCTACAATTTTTATTATCAAAACAGTTAGAACAAAACATTTCATTCTCTAGATTTTTATAGAATATAACATGAATACCAAAAAAACAAGCCAATTTGTTATTTTATAGTTATTTTTCTAAATTTTTCGGTTGCGGTTTCTTTTTTACTCTAGCCACGGATAAACACAAATTTTCACGGATAAAGACAAAAAGTTTTATCGCACAAGCCGAGACGAAGTCGAGACAGGCTTCAGCAAAGCTGGAGCAATGAACGAAGTGAATGGCAATACACGAAGAATACAGCGATAAAAAATCTTTAAACGTTCCTCATTTAGCATCCACTATGTCAACTCCTGGGAACGCCGAGCCCCAGCTCGGCCATATAATAAATACTGCCAGCGGCATTCCACCCTTAATCTTAAATCTCAACCTTAGCCTGTACGGGCTGACCAATGAGTCTGCCCTTTTCTCAATCCCCCACTCAACCATTGTCCGCCAAAACTGCTCCCCTTGCCAAGGGGAGCTGTCACGCTTGCGTGACTGAGGGGTGCTCAACCGAAAAAATGAGGTAATCAATCATTAAACATTATTTTAGTGTTGTTTTAATATACAACCATTTGATAGTCTTCCCTACAACAACTTATAAGCAGAAGGAATATTACATGACAACAAAGAAAAACATACTATTTATTTCCAGCGACCAACAGCATTGGTTCACAATGGGATTCCTAAATCCTGAAGTAAAAACCCCTAACCTAGATCGTCTAGCAGCAAAAGGCACATACTTCAATAGAGCTTATACAGTCAACCCAACTTGTACCCCTACTCGAGCAAGTTGGATTACCGGAATGTACCCAAGTCAGCATGGTACCTACTCTCTAGGAACTAAACTCATGGAATCAGTTCCAACAGTTGGCGAAGCTTTTTCCGATGCAGACTACCGGACAGGACTTGTTGGCAAAGCACATTTTCAGCCTCTGGCATCAACAGATGAATATCCATCTTTAGAAGCATACCCTACCCTACACGATCTTGAATTTTGGAGGACTTATGATGAACCATTCTACGGATTTGAAGATTACAAACTAGCAAGAAACCATACCGACGAATCGCATGTAGGTCAACATTATGCACTATGGATGATAGAAAAAGGCTATGACAACTGGAGAGATTACTTTTTGCCTAATCCAGATTGCTACATATTACCGGAAGATGAGCACTCAAAATCTACAAGAGAACGTATTAAAGTTGGAACAGCTTGGGATATACCAGAAGAGATTCATTACAACACTTGGATTGCTGACGAAACAAATACCCTAATGGAAAAATATGCACAAAATGGAGACA
Organism: Kiritimatiellia bacterium; assembly: GCA_027858345.1. Classification (GTDB taxonomy): domain Bacteria; phylum Verrucomicrobiota; class Kiritimatiellia; order JAQICX01; family JAQICX01; genus JAQICX01. The sequence continues at coordinate 2,339 of JAQICX010000043.1, forward strand.
ACTTCTTCTTATGGGCAAGCTTTTTTGATCCACATCCTCAATATATGGTACCAGAACCATATGCAAGCATGTATGATCCAAATAAAGTTACAGTTCCTGAGTTTGTATCTGGCGAATTTGATGACAAACCACCATATTTTGCACTATCACAGCAAGAAAAACCAGACTTTTCAGAGTTTTGTACTGACGAGGGAGTAAATGCACTCCACGGAGCGGGCAGCCATCTGCGCTCACAGGAAGACAAAGCAAAAAGTATTGCAACCATGTACGGTATGATGACTATGATGGATAAATATATTGGCGTAATCCTTGACAAATTGGACGAACTTGGTCTAACAGATGACACTCTTGTCTGTTTCACAACTGACCACGGCGACTTTTGGGGGCAGCATGGACTAGTAGCAAAAGCCATACATCACTACGAAGATCTCATCAAAGTTCCAATGATTGTTTCAATGCCTGGAACTATTCCTGAAAACATACAATCTGATTCTTTGCAGTCAACCGTCGATTTGGCTCCAACTTTCTTAAGTTTTGCAGGAATTGATGTTCCAAGAAGAATGACAGGTTTAGATGAAAAAGCAGTATGGACAGGTGAGAAGAAAACAATCAGAGATCACGTGATTGTCGAAAACCGCCACAACCCAACCACAATGAACATGAAAACTTATGTTAATGAAAGATATAAGATGACCATTCATTTTAAGTGTGAATATGGTGAAATCTATGACCTTCAGAATGATCCAGGCGAATACAAAAACCTTTGGGATTTACCTGAATGTCAAGAACTCAAAAAGGATTTGTTCCAAAAATTCTTATATGCCGAAATGGAAAAAGAGGCAATGCCAATGCCTCGAATCGCTGGTGCTTAGCTAGCTCCGCTAGGTGTGATAAATGGGCTCACTGCGTTCGCAGTGCTAAGTAGGAAGTGGGAAGTTTGAGGGCGTTAGAAATATTGCGGAGAAAACGTTGCCTTTTTTTTAATAATATTGTACTGTATTAGATTAAGAGTACAGAGCTTTTAGCATTGAACTTTTTAAAACATTATTTTATGAATATTAGCATAACAAGTGCTAAATGAGGATATAAATGAAACACACAATAAAAGTTAGCGAGAATGGTACGTTTTTTACTATCGTAACAGAAGGAGATGGTGATTTTGATGGAATAATCTCTTTTTTAAAGGATCTTGTTTCTCATCCTCAATGGAAGCCAGGCAACAAAATTTTATTAGATCATCGAGCACTGAAGTTGGATAACATTAAAACATCTGGAGTTGTAGCTGTTTCAGAGTATTTCAAATCAATCTCCGCTGAACTAGGCAAAGGCAAGATTGCACTTATTATGAGAAGAGATGTTGATTTTGGCATTGCTAGAGCATGGGAAATGATTACAGAATATTATGTGGATATCAATATTTATGTATTTCACGAATTTGACGAGGCAATCGCTTGGTTAGAATATTAGAGCTCATATAATCGGTGTTCCAGTCTACTATTTTCTGTTTTTACAAACCAAGAAGTACTTTATAGATAACACAAAATTAAAGAGACAACATAAATGACATCAAAACAATTTCTGCTTTTTGGAATGGGACGCACACGTCGGAAACTCATCTACTGTGAAGGAGGGCGCCTGCTCGATGCAAACTTATTAGACAGTACTTTCCTAAAGGATGCAGCTTTGAAGACGTCACACAGAAGGAACTAACAAGCGTACAAAACAAATTAAATTATAGGCCTAGGAAATGTCTAGGTTTTAAAACCCCAAAAGAAGTTAATGATGAGGAAATGGGTGTTGCACTTGCAAATTGAATTCAGAAGGATGCCCTAGCGTAGCGAAATGTCAACATGAAGCGTTGTAGCACATATTTCCCATAAGTCCCATATCTCCCATAAAAAAACTGATTTGGTCTATAAAATGAACAAAAAAAAAGCAGACTGGATTAGTCTGCTTTTTTTGTGGTTGGTTGCTGAGTTATTTTTCTGCTTTGATTGCGGCATGTGCAGCAGCAAGACGTGCAATTGGAACACGGTATGGACTACATGAAACGTAGTTCAGACCAATGTTGCAGCAGAATTCAACTGATGTTGGATCTCCACCATGTTCGCCACAGATACCCAATTTGATGTCTGGACGAGTCTTGCGACCAGCGTCAACAGCATATTTAACAAGTTTACCAATGCCTTCCTGATCTAGAACAGCAAACGGATCATATTCATAAATTCCCTTTTCAACATAGTCTCCAAGGAATTTACTTGCATCATCTCTTGAGAATCCACAACCCATCTGTGTTAAATCATTTGTACCAAATGAGAAGAATTCTGCGTGTTCAGCAATTTCATCAGCTGTTATTGCTGCACGTGGAACTTCAATCATTGTTCCAATCTTAACACTGATAGTTTTTCCAGTCTCTTTCTCAACATCTTTAATTACTGATTGAATAATTATTTTCTGAGACTCAAGTTCTTTAACATTACCAACAAGTGGAACCATGATTTCCGGTTGAGAACCTTCCACCTCAGCTGCAGCTTCACAAATTGCTCTAACCTGCATTTGTGTCACTTCAGGGTATGTAATGCCTAAACGACAGCCACGATGTCCCAACATTGGATTAAATTCGTGTAGAGAGTCAACAAGATGCTTAACCTTTGAGAGAGATAATCCCATCTCAACAGCCATCTCTTCCTGACCTTTAGCATCATGTGGAAGAAATTCATGTAGAGGTGGATCAAGTAGACGCACAGTACATGGATAACCATTTAATGCTTTAAAGATACCAATAAAGTCTTCTTTCTGTAGGGGCAGCAATTCAGCTAATGCTTCATTGTACTGACTCAAAGGAATTGCAATTTTGGATTCAAGAGCAACTTTGTCTTTACCTTCAGCAAACACAATCTGCTTTCTAAGCTCTTTTACCTCTTCAGCAACAAGAATCAGCTTTCTTACTGAAGTAATTCTTTCGCCTTCAAAGAACATGTGTTCTGTGCGGCAAAGACCAATACCTTCTGCACCAAAACGAATTGCAACTGCTGCATCTTTTGGGGTATCAGCATTAGTTCTGACACCAATCTTACGATACTTGTCAGCAAGTTCCATAATTGAACCAAATGCACCATCAAGTTCTGGGTCTGCTGTATCAACTTTTCCTAAATAAACAGCACCATTTGATCCGTTCAGAGATAACCAGTCACCCTCTTTCACAACCAAATCACCAACGGTAAATTCACCAGCTTTGTAATCTATGCTGATATCTCCAGCTCCGGAAACACAACATTTGCCCATACCACGAGCAACTACAGCAGCATGAGAAGTCATACCACCACGAGCCGTAAGAATACCGCTGCATGCATCCATGCCTCCAATATCTTCTGGACTTGTTTCTACACGACAGAGAATAACACTTCTACCCTCTGCTTTTGCGGCTTCAGCTTCATCAGCAGAAAACACAACCTGACCTGTTGCAGCACCTGGAGATGCCGGCAAGCCAACAGTTATTGTCTTAGCTTTTTCTTCTGCCTCTTTAATAAACACTGGATGTAACAATTGATCCAACTGCTTAGGTTCAACTCTTAGTACAGCATCTTTTTCAGAAATCAGTCCTTCTATTTCAAGGTCATAAGCAATCTTAACAGCAGCCTGAGCTGTACGCTTGCCGTTACGTGTCTGAAGCATATACAATGTTCCATCTTCAATTGTAAACTCAAGATCCTGCATGTCTTTGTAATGTTTCTCAAGCTTATCTCTGATTGCATCAAGCTCTGCAAAAACTTTTGGCATTGATTCTTGCAAAGAGGGATAATTACATGCTCTATCCTCTTCAGATACACCCTGAGATTCGGCCCATTCTCGTGAACCCTTTAGTGTAATCTGCTGTGGAGTCCTGATACCTGCAACAACATCTTCGCCTTGAGCATTAATCAGATACTCTCCATAAAAATACTCATTTGCACCTGTAGATGGATCTCGAGTGAATGCTACGCCTGTTGCTGAATTATCACCTGAGTTACCAAAAACCATTGTCTGAACATTCACTGCTGTTCCCCACAACGAACGAATATCATTCAAATGACGATATTTAATTGCACGTGGGTTATTCCATGAGCCAAAAACAGCTCCAAGTCCACGCCATAACTGTTCCATTGGATCAGTTGGAAAATCTTCACCTGTAACTTCTTTAACAACTTCCTTATATAGTTTAATTACTTCTTTCAAATCAGCAACGTTTAAATCTGTATCAAGCGCCTTGCCAGCTGCTTTCTTGACCTTTTCGAGTTGTGTTTCAAAGTCATGATGTTCAACACCCATAACAACGTTACCAAACATCTGGATAAAACGTCTATATGAGTCCATAACAAAACGCTCGTTATTTGTTAGAGTAATCATTGCTTCAACTGTTTCATCATTCAAACCAAGATTAAGGACTGTATCCATCATACCAGGCATTGAAACTGCAGCACCTGAACGAACTGAAACCAATAGAGGTTTGGGTCCTTTTCCAAAAGTTTTATTTGTTGTCTCTTCAAGTCTTACAAGGGCTTCATCAATTTCAGGTTTTATTAAACCGAACAACTCTTCTTTACCCAATTTATAATACTCATTACATGCTTCGGTTGTAACCGTAAATCCCGGAGGAACTGGCAACCCTAATTCAGCCATATCTGCCAAGTTGGCACCCTTGCCTCCTAGCAAATTTTTCAGGCTTGCTGCCCCTTCCGACTGTCCACCACCAAAAAAATAAACATACTTTTTAGACATTATTTTTATTTTCCATTCTTGTTAGATTTTTAATACTGAAATTGTATCAGAATTATATTTAATGTCAATAACAGAAGTTAAGATTAAAGGAAAGACCTTAATTTTTCGGTTGAACCCCTCTCCGATCACAGATCGGACTCTATTCCGCAGACCGGAACTAGCAAAGCTAGCCCGAACAACATTATTTGCAGGTAATGTAGTGTTCGATCTATGATCGAAGTCCGAAAAAACAAATTTTCAGAATCATCACCCAAAACGAAAAAAAACAGTCCATCATTCCTTGATTTCATTGATCCAAATGCACGTTAACCTCTCCAACCTAAAAATTAAGGGAGAAAGATATTCAATTAAAAATTAAAAATTTGGAAAGCCATTCTTTCAAATAGTTTATAGTTGATCGTAAATAGTAAATAGTTCTCTACGAGGTTAGGAAGTCGCTTCGCTCTATTATGATTTATGCCCGCTTTGCTGGTTCAGCAAAGCGGGGTGCAATTCGCAAAGCGTGTTCTAGTATTAATTTGAAAAACATAGCTTAAGTATTTGGTGTTGATATGTTTGTGCTTTTTCTCTGTTGTTATCACTCAAAAGTGTGAAAAAACAGCACTTATGTCCTAATTCTATTGGTTCAAACGCATGTTTTTGAACCTAACCGAAAATTTAAGGGAAAGATTGAGGTTAAGAGCCGAGTTTGTCCCTCAAGTTCGGCGTTGCCGGAAGTTCTCCGCGCCGGGGCGACGCGGCTACAATGTGAAACGTCAATTTAACCGTTGATTTTTGAATAAGCCCTGTAGCCGAGTCCCGTGGGCTCGGGAGGTTAAGAGCTAGCTTCCGCATTCGCTACTTCCAGACCTCGCCTTCAGGCTACGGCGAAGTCTCTCGCCGCATCCTCCGATCTGAACTAGCACGCTAGCCTGGGAGGAGCTTTTGCGGACAGTACTTATTTATAGAACGAAAAACGACAAACGAGTAACGATAAACGAAAATATTTTAAACATCGATTTCGATGATGATTTTACTTTTTCCACCATCGATAGTATCCTCGTCGATACCCAAATCTATTGGAGGCTTAAATGTTGGCAGATAACGATAATAGACTTCAAGCATCAGAGTACACATTGTAGTCATCTGCACTACCCCTGCGCCATGTTCATCAGGGTTTGGAGACAGCCATGAGCCAATATCATATGTCATATTTGTGTAAGCATAGGCATCTTTTTCTATATTTTGATACTTCACAAGGTTTTTCTTCATATCATTGTTCCAACTTCTCCACCATTGACCATTATTTTCTGCATCTTCCTGGAAAACTGCCTGAGTGATATAATACCAGTAATATATTGGATTACCACCCATCCAGTTTTTCTCATTACCTTCCCAGCCAATAGTTCCGAGTCCTTTCAGATATTGTATACCTTTTTTGCATTCAGGAGTTTTGGATGCACCTAAAAATTGTAGTGCAAGAACCCCAGCACCTGTCAATCCTGGATTACCACTTTTACTTGTATAACCAATCTGTCCAGTTTCTCTATTTGCATTTGCTTGAATACCTTTGATTGCCATGCTGTAAGCCTGCTTTAAGCCATCATGATGAATCGACGCCATTTTTGCAGACTTAAGCCCTTGAACTGCCCAGCCGTTAACAGACGTATCATTTCTGGTTTCTGTTCCCTTATAACCATAATCCCAACCACCTGTGGGATTCTGACCTTTGATAACCCTATTCAAATTATATACAGCAACTTCTTTAACCGAAGGAATCTTTGTCATTCCAAATGCTTCACACATTGCATATGTAACAATGCCACACTCGTATCCATTTGCAGCCTTTTTGCCATTTTTAACAAGATATTTGATTGCGTTCTGCACTGTTTCACCAAACTCTTCTGACTCAGGTTTTTCTCCATGTGCTAGATAAGCAAGAAGAGCAAGAGAAGCCATGGCACGAGAATGAGATTTCCCCCAACTACCATCACTCTTTTGATTGACTTTAAGCCATCTTAAGCCTCTCAACACCGCACCCTCTGCAATCCCATTACCATCAAATCTCTTTATTGCTTTTACTCGTTCCCCCGGAGTTCTATTGTAATAAACACCTTTCAAAGTAACATGACTCTTAATTAGAGCAACAGTATCAATGTCTTCAGGAGTCGGACTTTGGTTATCATCGGGCGACTCCATATCAACAGTTTGATCAAAAACTACATCAAGATTGGCAATTTCAAAGTCAACTGGCTCTGGAGGCTCAATTGGCTCAACAGTCACTTCAGGAGGATCATCCAGTACAACTTCTTCATCTTCAACAACAATTTCAGCAGTTACTGATGTTTTTTCCTCAGGAACAACCTTAGCTAGAAAAACAATTAAACCAAGCAGCAAAACCGGAATAACAACAGCTGCTAAAGGAGACAAGAGTCTTTGCAACTCAAGTTTGGCCTTCTTATATTCGCCACTAGTTTTGTCGGCTTTAATGCCTCTTCCAATTAGCTTCATTCTTTCACTGAATGTCTGCTGATGGAACATTTTTTCTATATCTCTTAATGGGTCATGTTTAAACGGATCATCTTTCATTGTGTTCTCCCAGTTATTGCTATTGATATAATTATCGCTCTTTACAACCTTATAACGCCCCTCAAAAAAACTTTATTAGAGTTTTGTTTTTTTTAGCAAATTATTTGGTCCGCTAATTTCTTAGGGCGGGCAAGCCGCCTGTCTGCGTGAGTACACGAACAAGCAGGCAACCAAAAGAAGTTATCCACAGATTTCGCAGATTAAAAGGATTAAGAAAGAGTACAAGCCACGGATTAACACTGATCTTCACGGATAAAGACAAAAAAAATTTTACCACGAAAGGCATCCGCCTTCGCCGTTCCGGGCTCCGGCGCAGCAGGCAAAAGGTACAAAAATTGTCAACAACCGTTGCTGATTTGAGGCATATTGGGAGCGATAATGTCCTCATTATCATGAAAAGTTGACAAGCGTAAGATTGTTTTGCAACGTGTTTAAAGCAAGAAGTTAAAGGGTTGTAGTACGGATATACACTGATAGTTAAGAAAAAGTTTCAGTTTTTTGAAGCACCAACAAATCACTGCCAATTATAAATTGTTCATAATCAATGAGTTCCATTTTTACTATCCTCCATTTGCGTATTATGCGAACGTTCGTATAAACCCTTGTATAAGGCATATTACGAATCATTTTACCCTAAATTCTCACATTCTCACTATTGACACTTCGTATTATACGAATATACGTATAATACGCATATAAACACATATTAAGAACCATGTCAACCTCTTTTTAATAAAAAACGAAAAAACTATTGCATTTTTACAAGATTTATAATCTAATTACCTCATATTATTGAAAAAAATAGTATATTTCAATGACTTACACTTAAATAAAGTGCATAATTACCAGGGCGAAGCTGTGCCATGCCGGCGTGCCGGCAGTAATAAGTGTTACGTGGGAAGTGATATCCCGCTTTGCGGGACTAGCAGAGCTAGAGCTCTG
>JAQICX010000062.1 GCA_027858345.1 Kiritimatiellia bacterium
GCATCAGGCAGGGACACACTGCTCCTCGTTTTGCTAATGAAGCAAAGGAATTCCCAACCAGAGGATGGACAAGTATCATCTGAAGGCGCTCCTTCAGATGAACTGTCATCCTGATCGTTAGCGAGAAAAAGTTTTCATACAAGCGTAGCTTTTTAAGCTATGCTGGACACGCAAGAAATCGATGCTTGACAGCACCGATGATTATATATAGAATTGCTTTTATAAATTGAGATAAGCAAATGTAATTAACTTATAGGCAAACTTAAAGAGTTCTGCCACACTCTTTAAGTTTGTTTATTAAAACTAATAAAGATAATATAGAATGCCAGTTGTATTTAGACATAATGGATATAGATTTTTCTTTTATTCAAATGAAGGAATTCCACGAGAACCTCTTCATATTCATGTTAGAAAAGGTGATGCATTAGCTAAATTTTGGTTAGAACCTATGCCAGAAATTGCAGACTCATATAAATTATCGGCACAAGAGTTACACGAATTGTTGGATATTGCAATCCAGCATAAAAAAGAAATTGCGAGGTACTGGAATGAATACTTTGGTGACTGAACCACAAGCAATAGATATTTGTTTTAAAAATGATATAATGTGGGTTAATCTTGCAGATGGACGACAGCTGGGAGTTCCTCTTGCATATTTCCCTCGTTTAATGAATGCTACAGATGCAGATAGAGAAAAGTACATAATCAGTGGCGGAGGAGTTGGTCTGCATTGGGATGATTTAGATGAAGACATTAGAGTTGCATCTCTTCTTGCAGGAGTTGGAGATAGATGTCATCAAGTAGCCTGACAGAACATTGAATCGGACGATCTTTTATTAGAGGTCACATAAACAAGAACGCAAAGCGTTCAAATAATAAGCAAAACATAAATTATGAAAATCAGGGATGTAATTAAGCTTATAAAACGTGATGGTTGGTATCTAGTTGGCACTAGAGGCAGTCACCGTCAGTTTAAACATCCTATTAAACCAGGACGAGTAACCATTTCGGGGAAGCCTGGTGATGATGTAGCAATTGGTACTCTTGGAAGTATTTACAAGCAAGCGAGGTTAAAATGAAAAAATATCTAGTGGTTGTTGAAGAGACAAGAACAGGTTTCTCTGCGTATTCACCAGACTTGGATGGTTGTATTGCAACAGGTAAAACCAAAGAAGAGGTTGAGACCTCAATGAAAGAGGCAATAGAGTTTCATATTGAAGGAATGAAAGAAGACGGGGTGTTTGCTCCTTCTCCTCACTCCTATCCGACATACTGTGAAGTGCTCGCATAACAAGTTGCTGCGTAGGCAAAAAAGCGCAAAAACAAGTCGCTTAAAAGGAATCTGCACTGCAAACACCGATTTGTGATGACCTACTTATTATTGAGGTCATGAAATTAAAAAAACGCTGAAGCGTTAGAAAAAACAGAAACAGAAAATACAAAACGTAATTTGGCTTGTCAGCACTTTATCAGAAGATGATACCGCTAACAAGGTCGTTGCTGCGAAATCTTTTTTTTTAGTACAAAAAAAGATTCGCAGAACTTTACGTTCGCAGGAAGATAACTCATGAAATCAAAAGAGAGAGTACTCACGACGCTTGCTAATCAGGAAGCTGACCGCGTTCCCGTTAACTATTCTGCCAATGGGGGCATCGACAAGCGATTGAAGAAGCACTTTGGCCTAAACACCAACGACCACGAGGGATTGCTTCAGGCTCTCGGCGTGGATTTCAGAGGCATCGGTGCTCGCTACACCGGCCCGAAACTGCACAAGGATATCCCAGAGAGAGGCGTTAGTGTGAACAATTGGGGTATCCACACTCGATGGATAGAGCACGATACCGGTGGCTATGAAGATTTTTGTGACTTTCCGCTGCGTGACGCCGATGCAGAAATCATCGCCAACTGGCCGATGCCAGCCCCAACTGACTATGACTATTCAACAATCTGTCAGTCATGTCGGCATATGAACGAATATGCCATTTATGTGGGGAACGCAGGACTGGGAGATATCATCAACTCGAACGGCATGCTGCGCGGCATGGAGCAAACGCTGGTGGACCTGATAACCGAAGAACCTGCCGGAATACTGCTGGCCAAACGCCGCACAGAGATCAACCTGGAAATCACGCGCCGCACGCTGGAAGCCGCGAAAGGCGGCGTTGATTTCATGTGGATGGGGGAAGACCTGGGAACGCAGATCGCGCCAATCATCGGCCTCGATCTCTACCGCAGGGTTATCCGACCGCTACATCAGCAGTTCATCGACCTGGCCAAAAGCTTCGATTTGCCAGTGATGATTCACACGTGTGGCTCAAGCAGTTGGGCATACGAAGATTTCATCGAGATGGGTATCAACGCGGTCGATACGCTACAGCCCGAAGCGACAAATATGGCGCCGGAGTATCTGAAGAAGAACTTTGGTGGGCGACTGGCCTTCCACGGATGCATCAGCACAGCGGGGCCTGTGGCAAAAGGCACTGTTGAAGAAACGATTGAGTACTGCAGCAACACGCTGGACATCATGATGCCGAGAGGCGGGTATTGTTTTGCACCCACCCACGCGCTACAGGACAATTCACCTACCGACAATGTAGTCGCTATGTACGACACGGCAAGGGAACACGGAAAATACTGAAATGCGAACAAGGTAAGGATTAGTCCAGACTCGTAGCGAGGAACGAGCGAAGTGGTAGGGTCTAATCTTTGGTTCATGTCAAGCTGCGGCTGCGACATAACGCCTATAGGGGGATTGGTTAACACCCCTTTTGTAATATTTATTAAATATAGAGCATGAAAGCACCTGCCCAATCTAATTCATCTTTACAATGTAACCAATACTCTCGTACATGTTGCTCTTCAAGTTCTTCCAGAGGACGACTCCAGAAATCATATAATTGGCGCACTGCACGCACATAAGACTGGCAACTTCGTTTTTTATAACCTGCAAGCTTGAGGTCTTCATTTAATTTTGTTAATAATTTTTTGCTCATGGCATTATTTCCTTGTTCTTTTAGTTGTTAAAAGATAGGATATTCCTTGTTGGGCTTATACAATGCCATGAGCACTATTAAATTGCAACTGCCGCATAGCGGCTTACTTGAACAAATCGATGGAAGCGACTCGTAAACTCGCGCCTGAGGAGTAGCGTTGGCTACAGATAAAAATGAATGATAAAACAACATATCACAGATGGGCAGGGGTTTTACTCGGTATTCTGTTAAACGGCTCAGCTCATTTCCTTTCCGGCAAGCGTTCCACTGGAGTGAAGTGGTTTTTTGGATTGTATATTTTGGGCTTGATCGGGATAGCTTTAATAGCCACTCCCGGAACTGCAACATATGTATTAGGCTTAACCTTCCTCTTAGCTAGTTTTGTGCTGTGGTTGGTGATGCTCAAACAATCCTACCGACCGATTCAACGCATTGGTTTTCTGGGTTGGCTTGCCGTCATCGTTCTTGCCGTGGTTATCAACAGTGGCGCGGACTATCTTGTGCGCCAGTTTATTCTCCCATTCAAGATGCCCTCTGGTAGCATGCAACCGACCATCCACGGAATCCATGCGGATGCGATAGGCAACCCTAGTATTGCTCAGCGATTAATCTCCGGTCAGCGGTATCTGGAAATCAAAGCGGAAAACAGTGGAGTGTTGTCCGGGCCACGTCCCTTTTGCGAAACACCAGCTCGGTGGACATACACGGTCGGTCCCCGTTCGTATGAGTTGCCGCGCTTCGCGCCGCCACTCAAGCAGCCAGGGGAGCAGGTCTCGGCAGGAGATGTACTGTGGTCAGGAGTTATCACCGGCGGAGACCATTTATTTGTCGAGCGACTTTCATATCGTTTCGGAAATCCAAAACGAGGTGACGTCGTCGTTTTCAAAACAGATGGAATTGATGGAGCCAGATCTGGAAGTTTTTTTATCAAACGAATTACCGGTCTTCCCGGTGAGTGTATCCGTATTGATCCACCTCATCTAATTGTAAACGATCAGAAAGTAATGGAACCAGAAATATTCAACATCATATCGAGTAAGACAAATGGGTATTCAGGTTTTCTTCTCGCCCTTGATGGCCAGGGAATAAAAACTAAACTAGCAACCACAAATGATGTCATCACTCTCGGCGAGAATGAATATTTTGTAACTGGTGATAATTCCCTTAACAGTCTAGATTGCCGTTATTTTGACCCTGTTCCTAGAAAAAATATTATAGGAAAAGTCACAAGGATTTATTACCCATTCACACGGATCAACAAACTAAAATAAGCCAACCAACGCTTGCACTCTATCGCCTGCTCAGAGTGAAGCAAATCGTTGGCTATTAAGAAATTTATGAAACTAAAACTTACAATCGCACTCGCTGTAGGAATCGCCATTGGCATCTTGGTGCAAACGATGTTGCCCGCAGAGCCTAGCATTGCAGACCACTGGCAAGCGGTACGAGAGTACATCGCATACATGCGTGATCCATCGAATTACAAGCAGGACACTTCAACAGGTTTCTCCTTTGCTGATGACCCTTTCAGCGTAGAACCCCATCTTCTGGCTCTCGAGTTGGCTGGAGAACTCAACCATCTCGACATTGTTCTTCCCACAGTGCCAAACACACGAGAATCGACAAAGCTCTGGATGGCATTCTGCGAAAGCCATCCAGACGCCATCGTGTATGCACTCGGAAACCCCAGTTGGGTCGCATTCAAGCCAAAGGGCATTCCACCAATCCACCTTAATCTATGGTTCACAGATGACAATGAACCAATCATTCAACAACTGATTGCCGAACTTGAAGCAATGGGAACAAAAGAGAGCCAACAAGCTCCTGCAGGCGCCTCGTCAACTCGCGCCTCATCTAAACGTTAGCGAGAAAACTTTTATAAAAAGTTTTCATTCAAGCGTCGCTCAGCTACTAGCTTACTAATAGCTGGGCTATGCTCGACATGCAAAAAATCGATGCTTGACAGCACCGATGATTAGATATACAATCATCTCGAAAATAGGACTAATGTAAAATGTTCCTATAAATGAAAATAAAGATTCCCTGTTATCGGGGATTATGAGATAATTATGGTCAAGAAACAGTATCTATTTACCGAGTATTTCGAGTGCGAGGTATTACGAAAACGCCCTTACATCAAAAAAGAATGGTGTGAGAAAATTATTGATAATCCATTAAAAGTTGAACCACAGGAACACAACCGTTTTCGGTTTTGGGGAATTGTAGATGAATTTGAAGGAAAGGTTTTCAGGGTTATCACTTTATGTGACAAAAGAACAATCCATAATGCATTTCCTGACAGAGGATTTAAACATGAAACTTAAGTATTATAAAGAAACAGATTCCATATATATTGACTTATTGTCAACCCCAAGTGCTTCTACTACTGAAATATCAGCAGGAGTGATGCTGGATTATGACGAAAATGGAAACCTGACAGGTATTGATATCGATAATGCCAGCACGAAAATAGATCTTAATGAAGTCGTTCTTAGCAGTTTGCCAACTGGTATAAAAACAGCATAAAAGAAACCTCAAAACAAGGTTATTTGACAGCACCGATGATTGATTATAAAGTCGCCTTTAGAAAATTTAATCGGACGACCATTTATTAGAGGTCATAAAAACAAATTGAAAACAAAAAAACTAGCGATCTCTAATTTACAGCTAATAAAACACCCTTGTCATTTAATTTTCCGGTAAAATCCTTGTCAAACCTGGCTAAATATTATATAACCAAAATAACTTTAAAGAATAAATAAAGTTACTTGAAGAATATTTGTTAATAATTATACTATTATACTTGAATTACTTTAAGTGAAAATTATTATTAAAAAGATTGGGGATAAATTATGAAGTTGTCAAAAGTGATTGAAAACATAGGAACTATTACAGAGCTCAAAAGAGTTGCGAGTGCATACGTTATAGATTATCGTGGATTATCAGAAATCGAGCTTAAAGCTGCATTAAAGAAAACCGGTCCTCAATATTACTTTCGAGATAATGTTGAAAGTTCACTAAAAGAATTATACCTAAACGATAATAGAGATCTTAGAATTATCTATAGTATTATGCTCAAATCAGTTCTTATGCAGAAAGATGACTTCATGTGCGAAAAGCGTGAAACGGAAGATGATATAATTGCATATGAACAAAGTATTATAAACAGATCCAACGAAGATCTTATGAAAAAAACACCAGAACGTAGCGATGATTTAGAACTCTTTAAATTTGTTCTTGAAACTGCGTGGGAACATAACCAGTCAATATCTCCGGATGAAAAGAATTTAATCGAAAAAATAAGATCTAGATTAAGAATTACTACTACGGAATATCAGCTAATAGAAGCAAAGCTTGGTAAATTTCCACAACAAGGAAATGAATTACATACTCGCGCAACCATTGAAGAAATACGACGAACCATGCAATCAAAAGGATTAATATTTGCAGTGCGTAATGATGATAATACCGATTATGATGTTATTCCAGAAGAAATTGCAGAAACAATCCGTTCTATCTTTGGTATGGAAATAAGGCAGCATGGATACCGTGCATTGATAACATCAAAATATGTTAAATCTAAAAAATATATTCTCAACATGCTGGCAAAATGTGATATAAGTCCAGGACGTGCCAGTACATTGGATGATTTGCAAGAAATTGTTCTTGAACAAATGAAACCATCGGAGTTGTTAGGAGGAGTATCACCAAGAGATGGATTAGATATATCAGATCTTCGCAAATGGTGTGGAGATTTAGATATCAACGTATCAGGGCTAAAAGTTGAATTAATCTCACGCATTATTGAATATTATGATGCTCTATTATCTAGAGTCGAAGACATTGGCGATGAACGTGCAATATGGTATGAGCACTTTGAAAATTTTGCATGTCGAGACTTAGATTTTCTACGACAACAACAACTTATTCAAAAAGATTTGGAATGTGAACGTAAGTTTGAAGATGCCACCAATTACCTCTTTGAAACTATGCTTTATCACAAACCTCTTCAGCTTATCGGAACTGCTCATCCTGATGGAGCACTATCATTTCAAGATAAGGTAATCTTCTGGGACAATAAATCAAAGGAAAGTCCTGTAAACTTACAAGACCATATAAAACAATTTGATAATTATATACAGGAATCAGAAAAAACTGTAGCTTGTTTCCTAGTTATTGGTCCTGAATTTACAGCAGATTCAAGTCTACTAGCAATGCAATATCAAGTGAAGAATCAAGTAACGATTTCTTTAATTACAGCCAATGAACTTAAGGATATTTCTGAATCATGGAGAAAAAATACAGCAGGCAAACAAGAGGATCCATTCCCTCTAGGCTATTTAATACAACCTGGAAGATTTAATGCTAGCCTTGTTCCAATTCCTTAAGTATCCTTAATTTTTCGGTTGAGAAGCAAGAAATAGATTTTGGGTGATGATTGATAAAATATTTTTGTTATGGCAATTAGGGACATAGGCCACTCTCTTCGTTTGTTGCTTCACCATATTGTTAAATTTTTAATGGCTGAAGTCGCTCTCACAAGCTCGAGTGCCGCTCCCATTCCTACAAGACAATATTGATCCAGATTGGGAGCGAGGACGTCCCCATCGTCATATGCATTACAACCAGAAATTCAACTTTTTTTATTTATTTACCACAAAAAAATTGCATTTTCGTTATATTTTTAATATAATGATAGAGATTATTGCATAAATACAATTATATCAATGACTTACACTTAAACAAAGTGCATAATTAACATGGCGAAGCTGTAGCTTGCTGGCGCAAGAGTGATCATGCTTCGCTCTTCCATGCGTCAGACAAGGTTGAGCTATGCACGACACAGTAAGTGATTGTTACCATTAAACGACATATTTTATACGTACACTACGGTGGTGTACTTTAACTATTAAATATTGAAAGACATTATTTCACGAACATTCGTACAATATATGTTCATCAACAATAAAAAGGGAGAAAGAGATGAAACAACTCACAATAACCGCAATAGTTCTAGCCTCGGTTCTGAGCCTGTCAACGTACGCCGCTGACAGTGAACAAACCGTCAGTGTTATGGGCAAGGCTGAAGAAACAGTTAAACCCGATGCAGCCTACGTGACGGTATACGCTCAAGCCGATGGGATTCTTATGGTTGATGCGGTCAAGAAAGTCGGCAAATTGGTTGACGAGATTACTTCAGCAGTAAGTGCTCAAAGCAACATAGTCACAGACATAAAAGTGACGGATGTCGCTCTTGGGGAAAAGCAGACTCGATACTATAGTTCTGATCAAGATCAAAAATCTCCGAGTCCCCAGATTACGAGACGTCTTCGTATAAGATGCAAGCCAGATGCAGAAGGAATATATGAAGTCATAGATAAAGCAATCCGCGCTGGCGCATTGATGCAGACACCATCAAGCATTAGATATTCTGACGACATTCGTAGTGTTGTTATTTATGGACTAGAGCAAAGCGCAGAGGTTGTCGACCGTGTAAGAAAATCTGCGATGGCCAATGCAAAGGCCGAAGCCAAAAAGTCTGCCTCGTATGCTGAAAAATCTGTTGGAAAAGTCGTAAAGATAGGATGTTCGGGATCTTCAAACTTCAACTTCCCAATGCGTTTCATGGGGCAACAGGCAGATTTCCCCACAGAATATATTGGATCAAATTCAGAGGAGATCACCATATCACATGCTGTCTCTGTTACTTTTGAACTGAAAGACTGATACTGCTGAACCATTTGCTCCACCTTACCCAGTACAGCCGCGCCTGAGGAGCAACGTTAGACAATGAAGATAAATATGTTCAATAAATTGATAGAAAAGATGAAGACCATGGCAGGTGACCGCGTTTCGTTCGATCCTTCATCTCTCGATGACCCCGTTGCCATGCAAGTAGATTGGACTCCCGCAAAAGGCGGCGGTGCTAATTTTCGGACGCACAAACTAGTCGCCGTCAATTCCAATCGGCTGGAATTTCGGGCATCCAGAGTAGCAAAGTTGTTCTATCTTGTTTTTCTGCTACTCGGGGTGGGAGTGTTGATTGGTTTATCTTTGCCAAAGCTTTTTTCTGGAACATTATCTTTCGATATGGAGACAATCATGCCTTTGCTCATTGGCCTCGCTTTTGCGGGTGCGGGAGGTGCAATGTTCTACTTTGGCACAGTGCCTATCGTGTTTGATAAACGGAATGGATTTTTCTGGAAAGGAAGAAAAGCACCCGATCAGGTCTTCAACAAAAGCTCTTTGAAGTATTTTGCGGAACTTGAGCAAATTCATGCGTTACAGCTCATTTCTGAATATTGTCGAGGAGACAAGAGCTCATACTACAGCTATGAGCTTAATATTGTTTTGGAGGATGGTAAACGCATCAATATTGCTGACCATGGCAAGCAGAATAATCTCCTGGACGATGCCAGAACTCTTGCTGATTTCTTGGAGAAACCTGTTTGGGATGCTATTTGATTGAATTGTCTAACAAGCCGGATGCAGAAAAACTTTAAATTTATTAACTAAATATTGAAAAACATTATTTTACGAACGTTCGTACAATATATGTTGGCTCAAAAAATAAGGAGAGATAATGGTGAGACCACTTATAATATTGGCGATATGCGTTGTTACCACATTACCTTGCGCCGCAGAAATGCGAACCTGGACGTCAATAGACGGCAAGACTATTGAGGCGGAGTTTGTGAGAACAGGAAACGGCCGCGTGATGCTTCGCGGTGCAGATGGGAAGATGATGAACACAAGCTTCACCGTCCTGTCGAAACAGGATCAGACATTCATTGAGAACCTGTACAAGGAGGCCAAAGAGAAAGCTGACGCAGAAGCCAAAGCAGCAGATGAAGCAGCCGCCAAGGAAAAGCAAGAAAGGCAAGCCGTAATTCTTGCCAAATGGAAGCCTGGGGAGATATCAAGCTACGTCACAACCAACGCAACTCGGGCCTCGTACCATGTGTATATCCCTTCTTCTTTCAACCCAGATAAGCCACCGCCTTTGGTTTACGCCTTCTCTCCAGGTGGCAATGGCAAAGGTCAGCTCAATTCAATGAAGAAATCAGCAGAAAAATACGGCTGGATAGTAGTTGGCTGTGACAAACTAAAGAACGGCATGGATCAGGCGGACGAACAAAAGATAGAGGATGACATATTATCGTGCGTGCAGACAAAGGTTCCGCACGATCCCAAACGCGTGTACCTCTCCGGTATGTCTGGAGGAGCACTGCGCTCGTACCAGATTGCCGGCAGGCGCCAAGACATGGAGTTTGCTGGAATACTGGCTTTCGGAGGCTGGCTTGGTGGCAAGGAGTGCCAGAAAAACTGCTCGCTTCCCAAAAGAGGCGGAGCTGTTGCCATGGTCAATGGCGACCAAGACAAGGCCGCAAACTCCTGGATGCAAGATGACGGTAAGGCGATCAAACGTCGCAAATGGGAAGTAAAGGTATTTCAATTTCCGGGCGGTCACATAATGGCGCCACCCGAAGTAATTGATGAGGCAATAGCATGGATTCAAGACCAACCACTCCCAAAATAATTTGCAGAGAGCCAACAAATCGATGGAAGCGACTCATAAACTCGCGCCTCATCTAAACGTTAGATGTAGAGATATCAGAAGGAGATGTAAGGTGAAAAAACAAAAACGATCAGGGAGCGGTCAATATATGCTAAGAATACTTACTTGCGTTATATTAAGTGTTTCGCTCCTTCCCACATCATTATTTGCAGCGGATGTGGGGGATACGGAAATCTTCCTAAGATTATTTACAGACCAACTTTTTTACAAAGCATCGAAAGAAGTGGCATTTTGGGGTAAGATCCGCGCAGGCAACTCGAAGTATATCCAGAAAAACCAAGTCGTCCACCTAAAGCATTCTCGACTAATCATTTATGATGCCAAAACAGGCAAAGAACTTCAAACAATTAAACCAGCGATGTATATCCCTCCTCCTGAGAAGTCGCATGGCGAGATAAGAGTCGGTGCATCTCAACTCAACAATTCTAAAGGTTATTTAAACGTTTTGGAAAACGGTCAATATAAGGCCAAATGGATTGTAGATGAATATGAATCTAATGAAGTGACGTTCGAAATTAATCCATCTCCTGATTTGGCAAATGTGCAGCCAGTGACAATAGAACCGATTGATAGCGGTATGGGGCATGCGTTTGCTGCACATTTCTTTTACCGTTACATGAATAAAACAGAGGAGATAGTGAAGTTCAATAAAAACATGATAGATTCAAAAGTTCTAATTGACGGAAAAGAACATCCGATAAATCCAAAGTGGGCGGACTCGTGGGTCGTGGACAAAGAACTCCAGCCGTATGAAAGCATATCGGGATTCATCTCCTTAGGCAAATATCTACCAAGCGATTCTATATCTGAAGAAAAACACATCGTTACCGTAGAAATTATGGGGGTACGATCAAGTAGGGTGGAGATTGATTGGATACATAGAGAATGAATGGAGTAATCTAATAAGAAACCATCTAACAAATCGGTGCACGCTATCGCTTGCCGCGGTCGCGTCAAGTGAAGCGTGACCGCAACGTAATTTTTCGGTTGGAGGTAAAGGTGTGCGTTTGAGTCAATAAAATCAGGGTTTGATTTTTCTTTTTTTGCCTTTTTGGGTGATAAAATTGAAAATTTTATTTCAAAGGCGGGGTGAAGCACCCCGACCCTACAAAACACCTGCGAATCAATCTTTTAGCTTTGGTTTCAGCATCCGTAACTTTCTTGTCCGCCGTAGACTGGAACAGCGAAGGAGGAAGGGTCGGGGTCCATGACCCCGCCAAAAAGGGTGTTCAACCGAAAAATTGAGGGAATAACGTTGGGCAAAAGATATAATTTGCCTTTTTTGAGATAAGATGTTAGGATTTAAAAAAATGAGGATATTATGCTTGCTACAAAAGAAATTATAAAAGAAGTTGAATGCCTTCCTGTTGAAGAAAGAGCTATTGTGGTTGATTATATACTACGTACACTCAATCCCGTAGAATCAGAAATAGAGAAGGCATGGATTGATACTGCAAAACGAAGACTTTTAGAACTACGTTCAGGAAAAGTACAAGCCATATCAGGAGATGATGTATTTGAAAGAGTAAGGAAGCGTTTTGCTTAATGAAGTTTTCTTTCCATCCAGAGGCAGACACTGAATTCTTTAAGTCCATTGAATACTATGAACAATGCGAACTTGGTCTCGGTTATGATTCTTCGGTTGAAGTGTTTTCTGCTATCCAGACTATTTTAAAATACCCGACTGCTTGGTCTCTTATAGAAGATGATATCAGGCGATTTCTGATAAACAGTTTTCCTTTTGGAATTCTATATTCAATTGAAGAAGATGAAATTTATATTCTAGCAGTAATGAATCTCCGCAGAGATCCAGACTACTGGAAAGATAGAAAATAATATACCCCAACAAACCTCCTGCAGGCGACTCGTAAACTCGCGCCTGAGGAGTAAGCGTTGGCACCTAGGAATAACATGGCTGAAATATACACATTATCCATAGAATTAATTCGCAGTAGATTCACAAATCGCGAATGGAAAAGAAAAGTAGAAATTCCATCGGACACAATCATCGACGATTTGCATTATCTTATTCAAGACATCGTAAACTTCGACAATGATCACGGATATGAATTTTATATTGGGAATTCACCAACCAGTCGAAAAATTGCTTTTGGTGAACCAGATGATTGGGATGAAATTGAATTTCGTTCGTTGGATACGGAACTAAAAGATATCTACCCGTTGGGAAAAATGAAACTATATTACTTGTTTGATTGGGGGGATCATTGGTTATTCCAGATAAAAAAAGACAGAAAAATCAAAGAGACTGAACCTCGTAAAAAATATCCGAGAATAATTGAAAAACTTGGGCGCAATCCTTTGCAATATGGCCGAGCATGGTAAAAAAATGCGCTAACAAAAATTTGCATGGGACCTTCACCCCGCCCGCTCCCGCAGTCAGATTTTGGCCCATGAAATTAGGCGTTAGCAGAAAATCGAAAGATCAAAAAAAAAGAGCAACATGTGTTGCTCTTTTTTTATTTTGATTGATCTGGTTATGACCAATCGATGATAACTTCCCTACCAGTCTTTGATGATTCATATATGGCATCAATAATTTTCTGAATTGCTAGAGATTGCTCTGGTTTACATAGAACTTCTGCTTTACCTTCAATTGCTTCAAGCCAGTTATATGTTCTACCTTTTTTGATGTTACCTTCACCTTCAAATGGTTTTGGTTCAATAATCTCATAGCTACCCTCTTCACTTCCACATTTGAAAAGCTTCATTGGTCTCAAGTTCATTCCAGCATCAGTACCTTTAAGTTCGATATTAGAATATTCTTTTTGTTCCATAAATTCAGCCCATGTTGCTTCAAGCTGAATTGTTGACCCGTTTTCCATTTTAATTAGAGCGAATGAGTAGTCGTCAACACTGAATTCTGGTTCAACCATTTCAGAAGTGCTTGCTGGCTTTAGGCCACCGTATGGTCCAAACTTTGTATAAACTGCACCGCTCACTGATACAGGTTTGAAGTTGTCAATTACGTACATGCAAAGATCAAGCAGATGTACACCAATGTCAAGCATTGCTCCACCACCAGCTATTTTTTTGTTGTGGAACCAACCGCCAACTCCACCAGGGATGAAGTTGCGTCTTTTCCAAAGTGCTTTTGCGTGATAAACTTCACCAAGAGTTCCGGCTTCAACAATTTGCTTTGCTGTCTGACCTTCGCTTGTGTATCTCTGGTTCATACCAACCATGAAGATAAGTCCTTTTTCCTTGGCAAGATTAACAACTTCTTCTGCTTCCTGGGCGTTCATTGCAAATGGTTTGTCTGTGTGAACATGCTTTCCTGCTTTCAATGCTTTGAGAGCAATTGGTGCGTGAAATGCTGGAGGTGTAGCAATTGTTACTGCATCAATTGCTTTATCCGCCATTACTGCGTCGATGTCTGTTGTATAATTTTCTATGCCATGTTTTTCTGCAAATTTCTTTGCAGCTTCTTCATTAACATCGCATGCGATTACGACTTCTGCATTTTCATACTCATCTATTCCTGTAAGGTGAGAATGAGCAATTCCACCAGAACCTATTAAGGCTATTCTTATCTTTTTTTTCATTTTTATTTTTTCCTTATTGCGTACGGGCGAAAGATTTTTCGCCCCTATATTAATCAAATCCTAATTTTCTTACCTGTTTCAGCACTTTCAACAGCAGCAAGAACCATTTTCAAGCTTTTAATGTTGTCATAGCATACCGTTTGTGGTGTTGACCCTGTTTTCAAAGATTCAAGAAATTCATTTATAACTCCAGCATGGGCTGCAAATTCGATTGCTTCACTACAGTCTAGTGTTTCAACTTTGCCTGTGCGAATAAATTTATCATCAGTTGGAATTTCATATTTAATTTCTGCTGCTCCATCCCAAATTGCAGTTCCTTTTTCGCCAATGAGTCTCCATTCTGCTTCCCATGATGTCGGCAATCCTTCCGGACACCAGCTACCGCGATAGTTGTAAACGCTGCCATCAGCCATTTCAAATATTGCTGCAACAGATGCTCCACTGCTATACCATGAACCTTTTGGGTTCCATTCGTGACAATAAACTGATACGGCTTCCGTATTAGATAGATATCTTGCCATGTCAAATGTATGAATTGCCATATCCACAAGCAAAACATGTTCCATCTCTACTCTGAACCCATCGAAATGTGCCCCAACATAAAAATCAGCATTGACGGTTGTTAAATCGCCAAGTTTACCTGACTGAACCAATTTACGCAATGCAACGATTTCTTTTATGTAACGTCTATTCTGGATGACGGCATATGTTTTGCCGGTACGCTCTGCAACTGCAACCATTTTTTCTGCATCAGCCAAGTTATCTGCTAGCGGCTTTTCACCAAGAACATGACACCCGTGCTCAAGAGCAGTTATCGTCACAATAGGATGGGCCACAGGAACAGTGCAATCAAAGACGATATCAGGATTTTTCTTGTCAAGCATCTCTTGCAATGAGCTGCCGGTATCTGCATTTTTAAGAAATTCATGTTTGTCTCTTAAAGCAATAGCCTTGCTTTCATCCAAATCAACAACGCCTACGATTTCCAAGTCGTCACGAGTCTCACAACTTTTCATCCATGCACCGGTAATTCCGCCACAGCCAACTAAAACAACTTTAAACTTTTTTGACATATTTTTTCCCGTTTTATTTTAAATTCCTATATAATATGATTTTTAACCTTGAAAAATCAAAAAACTTTCTGTAATCTACTCTTATTGGGTATTTCAGTCAAGAAAGATTAACATTTTTTTTAGTATTTTTTATATATAAAATTACACTATTATACGATTATCTTGATTTTTCGGTTGCAGGTTTTTTTCTTAGCCACGGATAAACACGGATTTTCACGGATAAATATATTTGTGTAATATGTTGATAATTAATTCGATACACAGATTGCTTGATACTTTAAGCCTGCTTGAAAGGTATTTTATTAAAACATCACCCAATAGATGATATTTAAGAAAACTTGTAATGCAGTTGCATTGCAATATCAAATCATAAAAATAAACACACAATACTTATCTGCAACAACTTACACAAATAAAATCCGTGTTTATCAGTGTCAATCCGCCGTGCCGGGGCGTAGTTTGCAAAGCGAAGACTGGTGGCTGATTAAAAGAATATAACTATTTAACCGAAAACTAAGGTACGATTATGAAGGATATAGCAAGACAATCATTAAATTTTCCTCAGGCATTCAAGATTACAACATCGATAAACTCTTCCGATATGCTACATACACATAGCAAACATGAACTTGTTCTATGTGCAAAGGGAAAGGGATTACAATATTTCAAAGATCAGGCATTGAAGATGGATAGCGGTTCGTTTTTTTGGATTCCAAAATCTGTTCCTCATATAGGTTCTGCCCTAAACTCCAACTTTCCAACACTCTATGTTATTGATGTTGATGAAAAATGGTATACAAACGATACCTATGAAGATGGTCAAACGATCAGGGCAATAAAAACAATAACTTCATTTGTAAAATCAAACAGCTATCATATAAAATTGACTCAATTAGGAACCAAAAAGGTGACGAGCATTATTGAGGAAATTATTGAAGAGCATAATGAGAAACAGCCATGCTGGCAAATGACGGTTAAGAGTCTGACGACCAAGTTAATCTCAATTATAATTAGATATAGTGCTATATCCATCTTATCAGATCAAACAGAGTCGCCATCAAAAGAGAGAATGCTTGATGTTTGTCATTATATAAAAAACAATTTATATCAAGCGATAACAATTGAAAGTGTTGCCAAGATGACAAATCTTTCAAGAAGTCACTTTCATGTTCTATTTAGGGAGACAACAAACCAGACATTCATTCAATTTTTAAATTTCCATCGCATAAAAAAAGCAGAAGAACTTTTGCAGAGAACGGACAAGCAGGTTGAGGATATTATTCGAGAATGTGGATTCAGATCGAAGAGTCAGTTTTATATTTCACTAAAAAAGTATTCGGGGAAGACACCAAAGCAATTAAGGGAAGGAAAATAAACAAAATAATATTATATACTTGAATTTGTATAGACTATATAATAGAATTGCGAGATTGATTAAATTAACACAAAAAAGGACACAAAGAAATGAACAAAGTACTAGCGGGCATTGCACTTATGGTTATAACAGCAACTTCTTCATTTGCACAATATTGCGGAGTTCCTCTAGCAGATAATATTGCGCCAAAAGAGGCTGGCACATTTGGAATTGATTTTATTTCAACTAATCAGAAAAATGCAGAAGGTTCAACAGCTGCAAGATTTAACTACACAATATTCAGTGGTTTGAATGTTTTTGGTGATGTTGGACTAGTTGGTTTCAGCGATTTTTCAGTTCAATCAGGTCTTCTTTACACACTTCCATTAGAAACACCATTTAACATTGGAATAAGAGGTACACTTGGATATATTTTTGGTGACTATGATGCGAGTTCATACTCAGCAACAGTTGTTGCCGGTTACACAATACCATCCATTGCATGGCTTTCACTATATGCTCAATTTGGTATAGCAAATCTGGATGGTTCTGGAGATTCTGAAACAGGTTTTCTTGGTTCTATTGGAACAATGTTCAACTATGATGAAGCTTTATCATTTTTTGTTGAATATGGTGTAAACGAAGCTCTACCAAGTGATTCAACACAATCTATTTCTATTGGTGTCGGTCTTGACATGTAAAGACAACGTCTAAATTAGAAAAAGCACATTATTCATTTTGAGTAGTGTGTTTTTTTTTGCTAGAGCATTGAACAAATTAAGCGGGCTAAACAGGAAAACGAGAATGATATCAACAGAACGCGAAGCATATATTGCATTGAATATAATGCCAAAGATTGGACCAATCAGGGTTAAGGAACTCATAAATCATCTTGGTTCAGCAAAAGCAATCTTTGAAGCAACGGCTGGTGACATGGCTGGAGCCAATGGCATTGGTGTTGCAATGTCTAAGCATATTGAACATCATGCTCGTAATAGCTCTTGGCAGGAAGAGCAGGAAAAGGCAGAGAAACTTGGCATCAAAATAGTAACACTTATTGACCCTGAATATCCTGAACTTTTAAAAAGCATTTATGACCCCCCACTGGCTCTCTACTGTAAAGGTTCACTGAAAATTAGCGATAAGCACAGCATTGCAGTTGTCGGAACTCGCTCGCCAACCAACTATGGAATAATGGCAACCAAAATATTTTGTCAAGATTTATGCAGAGCGGAAAGGGCAATTATTAGTGGTCTGGCACTAGGTGTTGACACACATGCACACAAGGCAACTATTGAAGCAAAGGGACGAACCATTGGTGTAATAGGCGGAGGGTTCAACCATTTTTATCCACCTCAAAACATGCGGCTTGCAGATGAAATTGTTGCAAGTGGCGGAGCAATTCTTTCAGAATTTCCTCTGGACAAACAGCCAGACAGAACAACCTTCCCAATGCGAAATAGAATTGTCAGTGGTATTTCAGCAGGCACTTTGGTCATTGAAGCCGCACCAAAAAGTGGTGCTCTCATAACAAGCTCACTTGCTATGGAACAAGGGCGATGTGTCTTTGCTGTTCCGGGCAGGATAGATTCTCCTAAATCATTTGGCCCAAACAACTTAATTGCGAGCGGAGCAAAACTTGTACGCAATGTTAAAGACATTTTAGACGAGTTTGAAACGCTCATTCCAACCCTGCAATTTGAAACTAAAACAAAAAAAAGTAATTTTTCGCTTGATATTAAAGAAGAAAAAGTGTTTCATATCTTAAAACAAGGTGAAAGCGACTTAGACACTTTGATTCGTGAAACGGGTCTGAGTGCAAGTGCTTTAAATGCTGTAGTTATTAAGCTTGAACTAAAGAAAATAGTTAAAACATTACCGGGTGGTGTTGTAGAATTAGTTCGAATGGATATATAATTGTTTAATAACATACACAAAAATTTTAAATTTAGTTAATACGAAACTCTAAGGAAGTAAGGAAATAAGGGAAATGGCAAAAAATTTAGTTATTGTAGAATCTCCTACAAAGGCATCTACAATCAATAAGATGTTGGGCAAAGATTATATTGTGCTAGCCTCTATGGGGCACATTAGAGACTTACCTGTTAAAGCACTGGGAGTTGACATTCAGAATTCGTTCACACCAAAATATGTGAGTGTAAAAGGGCACAAGAGAGTGTTGGACGACATCAAAAAGGCTGCAAAGGAGTGTGAAAACGTATATCTTGCACCCGACCCTGACCGTGAAGGGGAAGCCATCGCTTGGCATCTGCGCGAGGTTCTTAACACAGGCAAAGACAGACCAAACATTTTCAGAATCAAGTATAATGAAATCACACCAACAGCGGTTAAGCATGCAATTGAAAACCCATGTGAACTTGATGACAATGTATTTTATTCACAGCAAGCAAGGCGAATTCTAGATAGAATTGTCGGCTATCAGGTTAGTCCAATGCTTTGGCGAAGACTTAAAAGGGGTTTGAGTGCCGGCAGAGTCCAGTCTGTAGCACTGCGACTTATCTCTGAAAGAGAACGGGAAATTTTAAAGTTTATTCCAGAGCCATTCTGGGTATATGGTGCTGCTGTAAAGAAACAGATTAAAACTACTGAGCCTTTTACTATAGACCTTGTTAAGATTGACAACAAAGATGCTGAAGTGAAAGACAAGGAGCTGGCAGAAAAAGTGCATGCAGACCTTAAGAGCAGCAATTTAAATGTTAAATCCATCACAAACAGAACAGTAAAGCGTAAAGCTCCTGCTCCATTCATCACAAGTACAATGCAGCAGACAGCATCAAATGTATATAGTTTTTCCCCAAAGAGAACAATGTCACTTGCTCAGTCACTATACGAAGGTATAGATTTTGGTAGCGGACATATTGGTCTTATCACATACATGAGAACAGACTCTTTTAATGTCTCAAAAGATGCTCAGGGAGCTTGTAAAACATTTATCACAGATAAATTTGGAAGCGAGTTTCTTCCTGCAAAGCCAAACTTCTACAAAAGCAGAAACAGTGCACAGGAAGCTCATGAAGCAATTAGACCAACAGATGTTAATATCACACCAGAAGTTCTAAGAACAAAGCTTCCCCCCGCAGAACTTAAACTATACACACTAATCTGGAAAAGATTTGTTGCAAGTCAAATGAATGAGGCTCATATTGCACAGAAAACAATTGACATTGATGCAAAGCCTGGGAATGGAAGCAGCTCACAATATACACTAAGAGTTTCAACATCTGAAGTTACCTTCCCTGGTTTCATGAAAGTGGCTGGACTACCAAAACCACCTAAAACAAAAGATGGAAAAGACAAAATCATTCCACCTTTAAAAGAGGGTGAAGCATTGGATTGCATTGAGTGGATTATAGATGAAAAAGAGACCAAGCCACCACCAAGATTTAACAACGCATCACTGATCAGCACTTTGGAGAAAAATGGAATTGGGCGACCAAGTACATATTCTCAGATTATTGGTACACTTCAGAGTAGATCATATGCTGAAATCAAAAAGCAGGTAATATATCCAACAGATCTGGGATTGCAGGTTAATGATATGCTTATGGAAACATTGAGCGAACTATTTGATGTTGCTTTCACAGCAAATATGGAATCAGCTTTAGACGATGTTGAGGCGGGTGAAACCGGTTGGGTAAACATGCTGTCTGACTTCTACAGAAAATTTGAAGCCTGGATGGAGAAGACAAAAGCTCCACCAGCCAAGAAAAAAGATGTGGGCAAGGTTTTAGAAATGCTGGCTCAGATTACAGAGTGGAGAGAACCACTTAAACGCGGCAAGCGTTTATACAGTGACAAAAGTTTCTTTGAATCAATTCAGAAACAATATACTGAAGGCAAAAAAGATGTATCAGTTAAGCAGCTTGAATCATTAATCACAATGGCAATTAGATATAAAGAACAAATTGAAAATGCAATCGAAGGTCTTCAGGAAGCCGGATATTCTGATTTCATTGAAAAGGTTGAAAATGCAAAGCCTGACGAAACAACAATTGGCAAAATGAAATTATTGGACGGCATGGATCTTGATGAATCTGCAACAGCATTTGTAGACTCGCTTAAAATGCATCTTCATGCAGGCAAAATTCTTTCAGAAGCACAAACAAAGGCTCTTGATAGAATAATCATCTCACATGCCAAGCAGATTAAGAATCTGGAAGAGGTGCAAGACAACTTGAACCTGCAGAAAGAGGACTTTAAGGATGACAAAGAGAGTAAGATCATGCTTGATGCACTTGCAAATGTTGAAGAGTGGAAACCAGCTACAACTCGTGGAAAGAGAAAATTTGATGATTTTGGTTTCTACACATCACTAAAAGAGCATTTTGACAGAAAGGGCTTCCTATCAGAAAGACAGGCCGGTGCTTTAAAAAGAATGCTTCTTAGATATAAAGCACAGATTCCAAAATTTGAAACAGTTGCAGAAGAAATCGGGTTGGATTTACCGGAGGGAAGACTATAAATATCAAGTTCGTAAGTGCGTAAGTGCGTAAGTGCTTAGGTGCGTAAGTTCGTAAGTGCGTAGGTGCGTAAGTGCGGGATTTCGCAAGTTGGCGAATTAAGCTTGAGATTAAGAGCTCGCTGTCGCGAGCGAAATTGCTGAAATTCGCTACACTCATGCTTTGTTTTAGTCCAGAGTCATGAGTCCAAAAGAGCTAGTCACGCAGATTGCGTTTTACGAATCAAACAGGACGCCCTAAAACAAATGAACAGATCCGTTGAAAGTTTTATATCATATTTGCGTTTGGAAAAGAACTATTCAGAACATACAGTCGATAACTATGTTCGAGACATAGAGCAGTTCATCATATACACAAATGACAAAGATGATCAAATCAGTTTTTCCAAGATAACCGACATTCAGGCAAGAAGTTTCTTAGCCAGTATCCAGAAATCTGGAGTCTCTTCCAGAACTACAGCAAGAAAACTTTCAGCATTGCGTTCATTCTTTCGATTTTTGGATAAAGAAGGATTAATAGAAAAGAATCCTTTTACAGGTTTAAGGCCTCCAAAACAGACAAAAACATTACCCAAAGTATTATCAGAGTCAGAAGTCATCACGTTGCTTGATCTGCCGGAAACATATAAAAAGAATATGATGCAGGCCAGTGGAGTTGTCAACGACATGCAGCAATATATATTTACACGGGACTCTGCAATGCTCGAAACATTATACAGCACAGGAATGCGTGTTAGTGAGTTAGCCAATATGAATGAGATGGACTTGAATATGCAGACAGGCATTTTAAGAGTACTGGGAAAAGGGAGAAAAGAGAGACTTTGTATTATCGGTTCCTATGCATCGGACAAAATAAAGAAACTCTTAGAGCTAAACAAAAGATATTGGCCAAAGATGCTGCCGGGCAAAAACAGTAGACCAGTTTTCAGAAACAACAAGGGACTTCCTGTATCGACAAGACTCATTGAGAGAACAATGAAAAAATATTTAGCCTTGGCAAACCTAAACACAGATTTTTATCCACATGTGCTACGGCACTCATTTGCAACCCACATGCTTGACAACGGAGCCGACCTAAGACTGGTGCAGGAGCTTCTTGGACATTCAAGCCTATCGACAACACAAATTTATACACACGTATCTATTGAAAGGTTAAAGAACGTTTATGAACATAATCACCCGCATGCTTAACAATCTTTTCTGGTTTATCTACAACATACTATTCACAATTGGCATGTTATTGCTTAGCCCCTACTATCTCTTGCACATGCGAAAACGCGGTGGATACTGGAAAAACTTTTCACAGAGATGGGCAAATTATAACCCGGCAATTGTCAAAGCCTGCAAAGATACACAAAGAATCTGGCTGCATGCAGTAAGCGTTGGCGAATGTAATCTTGCTCTCAAATTCATAAGTGAATTCAGAAAAGAAGATCCCGATGCACAATTCGTGTTATCCGTGAACACGTCTACAGCACATGCACTCGCAGAGAAAAATATAGACAGCAAAGATGTGCTCATCTACTTTCCGCTGGACATCGCCCCAATTATCAACAAAACACTTAAAACAATTACCCCCAAATTCATAGTGCTTACAGAAAAAGAGGTATGGCCAAACCTTGTTCGAAGCGCAAAGAAAAAAAACATACCAATGTTTCTTATTAATGGAACCATATCTGAAAAATCATACAAGTCATACAAAAAACTTAGCTTCATTTTCAAACCAATCTTTGCCAGCTTAACAAAGGCATATATGCAGAGCGAAGAAGATGTTAAAAGAATTACCGACATAGGCGTGAAAGAAGAAAATGTAGAATACACTGGCTCTCTAAAATATGTCGTGACAGATGTTGACTCAGAAACCATCGACAAGATGAAAAACTTTCTTGAAAAGTGTGGATTCAAAGATTCAACCATAATCACAGCCGCATCAACATGGCCGGGCGAAGAGCTGGCATTTGCAAATACCTTCAAGAAGCTTCAGGAAAAGTTTGAAAACATCAAACTCATCATAATTCCACGCCATGTGGAACGCCGAGAAGAGATCATATCTGAGCTCAAGGCAAACAATCAAGTTTTCATACAACGCAGCAAATATCTGGCTACAAAAACAGTCGAACAACAAGCCGACATCATACTTTTAGACTCTACTGGTGAAGTAAAACCAATATATGCACTCTCTTCAATTGCATTCGTTGGAAAATCAATGTTTGAAAATCATGGTGGACACAATATTATTGAACCTGCAACATTCTCAATTCCATTAATCACTGGACCAAACACAGAAAATTTTCCTATCATTTCTCAAGACTTTATCAGAGAAAAGGCAATCACCATTGTAAAAACCGAGGAAGATCTATACAACACAATTGACAAATTTCTCTCAAATCCAGATGTTACCAAGGCGGCTGGCGAGCAAGCTCGCAGCACCCTCGACAAAAGACTCGGCAATTTGAATAAAGTCATCAGTCACATTCGTTCAATTAATAATTAAAAATTAAGAATTAAGAATTGCTTTATTCTACGTATCACTTAGTGTCCGAACAAAGTGAGGTTCCATCCTCCGATGGGCTTGCCCCATCGGGGATAAGATTGCTTACAGCCATGCTTCCCAAGAGCCCCACCAGCAAAAGCAATCCCCCACCCCCTTGCCTCCACGTC
>JAQICX010000124.1 GCA_027858345.1 Kiritimatiellia bacterium
TCATCATTTGACTATGATGATGCTTTACGTCTTTCAGATATTAAATATGCCAACAACGTTGAAGGCACATTTGACTATGATGCTGAAAGCCGGGTAGTTGGTTTTACATATAAAACCAATAACATTGCATTTATTGACCACACTATCATTCGAAATGAACAGGGGTTCAAAACTCATCAGCTAATTGATGCAGGACTAATTCCTCTATTCCCTGAAAACCAGCGAAAAATATCCACATACAACGATGTTGATCAATTGACTTCCGAGCAGATTCAAACTGATTTGGGTTGGACTGATACCGACTACACTTGGAATGCCAATGGATGCTTAACCAAGCTGAGCTTGGATCCAATTTTGACAAACAATAATATAAGCTTAGATTACGACTATAATAATCGCCTTGTAGGGTCAACTAAAAATACAGATAGTGCAGAATACATCTATGATGCTTCAGGAGCAAGAGTTGCACGCATATTCACAGATGATACAACAAGCACCACCAATTTCTTTATCATCGATCACACAGATTCTTTGAAAAGACCACTTGCAGAAACCGATGTTTCCGGCAATATCATCCGATACTACATTTGGAATGGCTTTATGCTCTTAGCTCACATAGACATCATTGAAAGTCAAAATCCAACAGTGACTTTCTACCATCAGGACGAACTCGGCAACACACTTGCTCTTACAGACTCCAATGGACAAGTAACTGATCAGTTTGCATACATGCCATACGGCTCCACCAGACATCAGCCAACTGCCCTTTCAACATTCTCGCTTCATCCTTCACCATTCCTCTGGCTTGGAGGCTACGGTGTGTTCTATGACAAAGACATTGACATTCATCTTACAGTCCACCGTGCTTACAGTGCAGACTTGCGTCGCTTCATAAGTCCAGATCCACTAGGAATAGACTCATTCCCAAATCTCTACGCCTACGCAAACATGAATCCATTAGCCTTCATCGATCCTTGGGGATTGTGTGCCGAGGATGGAAACTGGTTTACGACAACCTTAGATTGGACACAAGGAGTTTTGGATGGCGCAGGGTTAGTTCCTGCTTGGGGAATATTTCCTGATGCTGCAAATACGTTGATTAGTGTAGGACGTTTAAATTGGGGTGATGCGGGCTTAAATGCTGTTGCCATGGTGCCAATACTGGGACAGTTTTCAACAGCAGGCAAATGGGGGAAAAGAGGCCTTAAATATTCTGATAACGCTGTAGACGGGGTGAAATACTTATCTAAAAAATCAGGAAAGTCTACCCTTAAACAAGTTGCAAAAGAAATGAAGTTTAAACCTACTAAGCAGTTTCCATTCGATTCTCACGGACAGAAAGTATATAAAAAGGGAACAAGATATATCAGTAAAGATATTGATAGTCATAAAGGAGGGGTCTGGAAGCTAGTGAATAAAAAAGGAAAAAGACTTGGTACATATGATTTGTATCTTGAGAATAAGATTGGAGATTGATTTATGAGTGAAAATATACCAATATTTGAAATTACTATGGATTTAGAAAGTCCACCATTTAAGTATTGTAGAGAAAAATGTATGCAGGGACGAATTACAATTGGTGAATTTTCCGAACGGTTATATATTCCTATTAGTGTTTGGAAGCCAGGAGATTATTTTAAACAATGGAAAGAAGGTTTACGCCGTGTATTAAACTCGGAACTTGATAGTTGCTTAGTTGTAGCTATGCGAAAGGTTAGGTGGACCTCAGATAATTTGGAGATTTGGCCTATATATAATGATTCAGAACACGTATTTATTCATAATCAAATATTGTTCAACAAAGATATTAGAAAGAAATTTGTAAAACATGATATATATTATTTTATTAACGAACGAGAAACTATTGATGAAGAGGGCAATAAAATTTCAGAATGGAAAATACCCATTGAATCAGTAAAAGTGTTTTATGATAAGCTGTGCTCGGGAATATATGATTTTCAAGTGGATCCAGAGAAAATGTAAAATAGGCAGAAAGTATTATCTTGGCTCTGGTCGAGATTGTGGTAAGAAAATAGAACATTCTCATGTAGATGTTCATTATCTAAAATCTGAAAGTAGTAAGGTGAAATTTCCATTAGGAGAAATGTTATATGAATGATTTTTTATTAACGTTTGAGTACAGTTTTGAATCAGAAATGGTCGAGATTCATTTAGATAATCACGGCATCACTATCTTACACGAATTTTTAAACTTTATCGGGCAAAAAAAAGAAGCAAAACTAAGCATAGATGCAAACACTCTATCTCATGAGAAACAGGGGCCGGATAATAAACTAGTTAGTATTGTTTATTGGGTATATAAAGAAAGTTATAACGATAGATTGCTGACGTTTGAATTTGTCAGCAAAACGAATGAACTTTATATACATATAAACAAGTCAGGGGTTAGTTGTCTTAGAACCTATTTAGATGCACTTTATGATGAAGAAGAACACCATCACTTAATGACAAGCGACTGGGGCGGTAAAGAATTATCATTGACTAAGTTTGTAGATAGTAGCGAATTAATTCATCACGTAAAAATTATGTCATGGACTTCGTAGTTGACACATAAACAATAACTGTTAGGGATGGTAATGCAGTAGGTGGCACTGTAAAAACAGGAACAGCTTTTAAATGAAAAAAATTACTAAATTTGAATATTCGGTACTTGATCCCTTGCGTAGAAGAAGAAGTGAATTTTACTTGTTAGAAAAAGAAATCTTAAAGGATTCAGGAATTAAAACCATTAAATTAGGTAGATAAAACATGCAGAAACATCTTATGATAATAACAGATCTTTTTGATTTTCTTATAACAGATTTTTCGTGTAGAAAAATTGAAAAGAAAGCAGAAAGCTGGGGGATTGAAGTAAAATATGCAAATAATACCACAGGAATTAAAATTACATATGAATATAGAGAAGCATATATTTTTTCTGGGGTATGCACTTTACTCAAGTACCCCCTACATATTGTGGTCGCTCGTCAAGAAAGTCGATGGCAGAGCCCTTTATCTTGTGGTCACTTGAGTCAAGTGCATACCCCAGTTATTTTTTTAACAATTTATCAATTACATAATGGTGTGATGCTTGATTTACCTGCACATATTGATGAAAAAACAAAACTCTATTGTTTTGGTTTTGATGATGCAATATACCTGTTAGCACCTGACAAATTATTAAAGCCTCTATATGATTATGACGAAAGCTCTATATATTGCGATAAAGAAAATGGCTTTAAAGAATATGTCAGGCAATTTGCTAATAACTTAAGAGTGATTGGAGCACCCTTTTTAAATGGTAATTTTTCGTTGATGCCTCAGTTGAAATCAATTATCACCAAAAGGATTGAACAATGGGAAGTAGATAATGTCTGATTCCATTGGTTTTACAGCAAAAAATATGTCGGTTAAGGATTACCCAGAACTTTTGCAAAAATTATCAAAACTTGCTGAAGAGTTTGATTGGAGATTCTCATTTGGTGTTGAAAATGCCAAGGGCAAAGAGACTCTTTTTGATGTTGACAAAATGGGGCGTGTAACCAAAATCACCAATCCGCTCAACAATGAAACAGCATTCAGCTATGATTTAAATGGTAATGTTACAGCCAGAACAAATGCTTTGGAAGAAGTTACTTCTTATCAGTATGATTCCATGAACCGTGTTACGAATATTGTGCATGAAGGCGAACAACAAGCCGGCTTTGAATATAATTTGGCAGGAACGCTCACCTCAGAAAATACGGAAAACACAGAGAGTCAGTTTGCCTATGATTCCATGGGGAAAATAATCCAATCTTCCAACTCTGTGTTCTCTGTGTCCTCTGTGGTTAATTATTCTTACAACCTTAATGGAAACCGAACCGCTTTAGACGTCGGCGATCTGACGGTCAACTATACCTACAATGCCGAAAACTTAACAACAAACATTACGTTTAGTATACCTTCTACAAATTTAACACCTCTGATTTATTCATCATCATTTGACTATGATGATGCTTTACGTCTTTCAGATATTAAATATGCCAACAACGTTGAAGGCACATTTGACTATGATGCTGAAAGCCG
>JAQICX010000038.1 GCA_027858345.1 Kiritimatiellia bacterium
TTCCACAGCTTCACACAATTTGTTACCTCTTTGTGCATGTGGTCATATTCCGCACTGGTGGCTAACCTTTGTGCGTACTGGATTATCCAGTTTGTCTGTGCCAGCTTAGCTTGGCGCACTCATACAATTTTTGACAGTACCTCTTCGGTTGAATGCCCTTTACGGCGGGGTCACGGACCCTGACCCTACAATTGTTGATGCAGAAAACAACGCTAAATTGTTGATTGCAGGTGACTTCTGTAGGGACGAGGTCCGTGCCCCCGCCTTTTAAATAAAATTCTCAAATTTATCACCTAAAAATGCACAAAAAGAAAACTCTTTCCCTTATTTTATTGACTAAAAAGAATGTATTTCTCGCTAACCGAAAAACCAAGGATTTTTTCTAGATTTTTCGGTTGAGTCATTGCATAACAGCATATCCGTCGGTCAACGACCGACGCTACAGGTGCTTAACTTTGCAATTAACCGTTAAACGGTACGCTTCGCTAGCTCTGCTAGTCCCGCGAGGCGTGGATCACCCAATGAGCTATAAAACGATGCTTGTTACGCTTCCCAACCGAAAAACCAAGGATTCTTTAGGGCAATTCCCAATTTTACCGGAATTTTCTTTATATCTTATATTTGTATAACGATTCACTTCTTTCTAATATTGTTTTTAAACATTTTTCATCACATCAAACCAAGGCAAAATCTTATATTCTTAATTTTCGATTGATATTGTTTTGGAATTCGTGCTATGATGTTGCCATGAAGATATTTGAACTCAAAGATATAAAATTCAAAAGCATTCTGGATGTTCCCTATTTAAGTTTTGATGAGGGAAAAGTCACAACTCTTTTGGGAAAAAGCGGTGGTGGCAAAACAACCATTTTGAGATTATTAAACAAAATGATTTCTCCATGCAGCGGGCAAGTTCTATATAACGGAACGGATTTGGAAAGTTTAAATTCTGTTAATCACAGACGCAATGTTGTAATGCTTTCTCAAAACCCAATAATATTTCAGGGAAACATCAGAGACAATCTGAACACTGCACTAAAGTTTCAAGAGAAACCGGAAAAGTCTGATGATGAATTAAAGGATGTTCTTGATAGACTGGAGTTGACAAAAGGTCTAGATGAGAATGCGTATAAACTATCTGGCGGAGAAAAGCAGCGACTTGCTCTTGGCAGAATACTTCTTTTGGATTCCGAAGTTTATCTTTTTGATGAACCATCATCAGCTTTGGACGATCACACAGAAGAGTTTATTATAGACATGCTGGTTAAGCATGTTAAGACAACCAAGAAAACAGCCATAATGGTCACACACTCCAGGACAATGGCAAATAAATATTCAGATGTGACAATTGGAATTGCAGGAGGACATATCACATGAATTCAATAATAGATCTTAATATATATCAAGTTCTGTTTGGCTACATTTTTATTATGATTATCTTCTCATTAGTGAGGTTTAAGGGCATAAAAAGAGAAAAGCAGGTTCTTGTTGCCTGCATAAGGATGACAGTGCAATTAATCTTCACAGGATTCCTGCTGCAATACATAATTAAAAATCCAAACCCATTTGCAACCATTTTCATTATTCTTTTAATGGAATCATTTGCAATTCACACTGTTTACAGCAAATTTAAGGATCGCCTTTCTGAGCCACTTAAAAAAGTTGTAGCAATTGCACTTCCAGTTGGAAGTTTAACATCCCTGCTCTTTTTTCTTCTTGTTGTCATACAAATCAAGCCGTGGTATCTTCCACAATATTTTATTCCTATTGCAGGAATGATTGTTGGCAACTCAATGACAGGAATTTCTCTGGCA
Organism: Kiritimatiellia bacterium; assembly: GCA_027858345.1. Lineage (GTDB taxonomy): Bacteria > Verrucomicrobiota > Kiritimatiellia > JAQICX01 > JAQICX01 > JAQICX01. The sequence continues at coordinate 1,815 of JAQICX010000038.1, forward strand.
ATAAATTCTTTAATTGAGTCAATGACCGTTCAAAAAAGCCAGATTGAAGAAGCGTTAATTCTTGGAGCTACTCCCAAAACGGCAACAGCAAACATTGTTCAAACAGCGTTTGACTCTGCAATTTTGCCTACAGTTAACACAATGCTTGGCATGGGAATAATCTTTTTGCCAGGCATGATGACGGGGCAAATTCTTTCAGGAACAAGTCCGTTGACAGCAATTACCTATCAGATCATCATAATGCTTGGAATCCTAAGCTCCGTTGCTTTATCAGTGATAATGATGCTTCAAATGGGATACAAAACCTTTTTTAACAAAAAAGACCAAATGGCTCAAGAGGAAAGCTAGTGACCAAAGCGAAGCGAAGCATGGAACGCTCAACTTTGAATGCTAAACTCCCTGAGCCCATTTCCTTCACACTCGGCTACAGGGTGAAACCGCACATCAACCGTCAACCTGCAACATTCACGCTGTAGCCGAGTCGCTCCGGCTCGGGAAGAAGGCTCGACGAAAAACGAACAATGAATGAATCCCCTCCCACCACTTCGCCATTTTGCTTTGAGCACCAAAATGACAGAGTGTGATCTCCTCCTGCTTTGCGGGACTGGCAAAGCTAGAGCATTTCACTAATGAAACGCAGTAAATCTTTGTCCTGCGGCTTCCGTTGAATCTTTCAAAAAAACACGCAATAGGCCTGCTATTACTTGATTTTTTTTTAAGCCCAACGTCGTCCTCGAATAAAATCTTTACAGCGTTTCATTTGTTCAATGCTCTAGTATCTTTTGCCCTTGCAGGGCTGATAGGTTGTTTATCTATAATAAATAAACCGTCTATCGTAGGTCATCCCCTCAATGCAACCGCTGTCCGCCAACGCTCCTCCCGGCTAGCTTGCTAGTCCCGCTCTGCGGGAGGAGGTCACCTCGCACCTGTCGCACCGTAGTCCAGAATGGTGCAGGAGGATGCGAGGTGGGAAGGGTATTCATTCAAAATGACCACTCCGCTTTGCTACGTTGCTTTAGGCATGCTAAAGCCTCACTTCGTGGTTTGTTTTTTATGATCGGTTTTTATTTCAAATCTTTCTAACTATTTAACAGATAATGTCTTTCCAAAGCATTTCACACTTGTCAACTTTTCATGAGAACGAGGATCCCGCATGCCGGGACTCCCAATATGCCTCAAATCAGCAACAGTTGTTGACAATTTTTGTGGCTTTTGTGCCTTTTTGTGGCTACATTTTCTTATTTTTTCTTCTTTGTGCTCTTCGTGCCTTCGTGCGAAAACATCTTTTGGTTGCGACTTTTGCGTCGCTTGCGACTCTCGCGTTAAATTCTGTTTTTCTTTGATATTTTTGTTGAAGAGAAAAAAAATGTTAATTTGCGAAAAAAGTGCTTGATTCCGGTGCCGTAAATTGCTATAGTACGGGCTTTTGTGTAGAAAATCGATGGATTTTTTAATAGTTAAAGCTAACCCGAGTGGTTCGTTAAGGTGTTTATATGTAATGATATGCATCATTTGACCGGCTGTTACGGGAGTAAATAATATGGTGTTTCCATATAATTAAAGGAAAGCGAAATAATATGCCAACAATTAATCAATTGGTAAGAAATGGTCGTAAGACCAAGAAAAAAGTGAGCAAATCCAAGGCTCTGAAGAGCTGTCCACAACGTCGTGGAGTTTGTCTTGCAGTTATGACAAAGACCCCTAAGAAACCTAACTCAGCTCTGCGTAAGGTTGCAAGGGTTCGTCTGACTTCGGGTTACGAAGTTAATGCATACATTCCTGGTGAAGGTCATAATCTTCAGGAACATAGTGTTGTTCTAGTTAGAGGCGGTCGTGTAAAGGACTTGCCTGGTGTTCGTTATCACATCGTTAGGGGTACATTGGATGCTCTTGGTGTTAACGGTAGAAAACAAGGTCGCTCTAAATATGGTGTTAAGAGCAAATAAATGCCGAGCTGGAGCTCAGCGTTCCCAAGGGGCAGACACAAGGCCTGCCCGTACGGAGTGAGTTTCCAATAAAAGAACGAATACGTAACTAGAAAGAGAGAATTTTAAAATGGCAAGAAGACATAGAGCAGAGAGAAGGACTTTGATTCCTGATCCAAAATTTAATAGTGAGTTGGTAACAAAGCTTATAAATTTTGTTATGTTAGATGGTAAGAAGACTATTGCTGAAAGAATTGTTTATGGTGCACTTGGTGAGATGGAAGCAAAGATTGGCGGAGATCCGTTAGAGTCATTGCTGAAAGCTATCGAAAATATCAAGCCAAGGGTTGAGGTTAAGTCTCGCCGTGTTGGTGGTGCTACTTATCAGGTTCCAACAGAAATCAAGGGTGACCGTCAGTTGGCGTTGGCTCTAAGATGGCTTGTAAGTTCGTCAAAAGGTCGTCGCGGCATGCCAATGAGAAAAGCTATTGCTGCTGAGCTTTTGGATGCTTATAATGAGCAGGGAAATTGTGTTAGAAAGAAAGAAGAAATACATAGAATGGCTCAAGCTAATAAAGCTTTTGCTCATTACTCATGGTAGTCACTGCGTGACGGCAAGTTAAGAAAATTAGGGGCGAAAGATTTTTCGCCCATATAGAATTTAAATAAAGAATGTAGGGGTAGGTCTTGTATCTACCCAAATAAATAAGAAACCCGATTGCATTGGTCGATGGGTGCTGTAAGGGCGAAAGATTTTTCGCCCGAGCGTACGAATAATGGCTAATGTTAGTGTGACGAAGGTTGCATGTCGGAGATAAAATAATGTCAGTAAGTTCAAAGAAAAAATTGAATAACCCTACTGTTGGGCGCACAACAGCAATTGAAGATGTTAGGAACATTGGAATAATTGCACATATTGATGCGGGTAAAACTACCACAACAGAGCGCATGCTATATTATGCCGGCAACGTGTATAAAATTGGCGAGGTGCATGATGGCACAGCTGTTATGGACTGGATGATCCAGGAAAAAGAGCGTGGTATCACTATTACTAGTGCTGCAACGACTTGTTTCTGGCAAAATCGTCAGGTCAACATTATTGATACTCCGGGGCATGTAGACTTTACTGTCGAGGTTGAGCGTTCGTTAAGAGTGCTTGATGGTGCCGTCGGAGTTTTTTGTGGGGTTGGAGGAGTCCAACCACAGTCTGAAACTGTTTGGTTTCAAGCTGACAAATATAGTGTTCCAAGAATTGTATTCGTGAATAAAATGGATCGTCTTGGAGCAGATTTTTCTGTGGTTGTAAAGGAAATTAGAGAAAAACTAAAATCTAATGCATTGCCGGTACAATTACCAATTGGCAAGGAAGATAATTTTGAAGGAGTCATTGATCTTATTGAAATGAGAGCAATACGTTCTTCTAAGGTTGCTCTTGGCAAGGACATTGAGTACAATGAAATTCCAGCAGATTTACTTGAGGCAGCTGAGCTTGCCCGTATGGAATTGTTGGAAAATTTGGCTGAACTTGATGAGAAAATTTGTGATGTTTATTTGGAAACGTCTGATGTTCCAGTTTCTGTATTGAAAGCTGGTATCAGGCGTTTAGTTGTTTCTAACCAGTTTATCCCTGTTTTTTGCGGTTCATCGCTGAAGAATAAAGGGGTTCAACCACTTCTTGATGCGGTGGTTGCATATTTGCCATCACCTGTTGAAGTGCCTGTCGTTGAAGGAATTCACCCAAAGAGTGGTGAAGTGATGAGACGTGAGGCAAGTGATAGTGAGCCTTTGAGTGCATATGCATTTAAGGTGGCTCGTGATCCTTTTGTGGGAAGATTGGTTTTTATAAGAATTTATAGTGGAAGTTTAAAACAAGGGCAAAATGTTTACAACCCAAGAACGGGGAAACGTGAGCGCATCAGCAAGATTGTTAAGATGCATGCGGACAACCGAACAGAAGTTAATGCTGTGTTTGCTGGGGAAATTGCTGCGGTTGTAGGCGTGAAAGAAGTTACAACTGGTGACACTTTATGTGTTGAGAATGCCCCAATTGAGTTTGAACGAATTAGTTTTCCGGAACCAGTTATTTTTATGGCAATTGAGCCTCGTTCAAGTGCTGATAAAGATAAGCTTGATGCATCGCTTCAGGAGCTGGTAATGGAGGATCCGACTTGTTTAGTAAAAGTTGATCCTGAGACTGGTCAAACAGTTCTTAGTGGTATGGGTGAGTTGCACCTTGAGATTTTGAAGGATAGGTTGGAGAGAGAATTTAACACGCGAGCTAATACCGGTAAGCCAATGGTTGCATATTATGAGACGGTAACTAAGGTGGGTATTGGTTCAAACACGTTTGACCGTGAAATTGGTGGTACAAGACATTTTGCTGGAATTACAGTAAAAGTTGAGCCAGCACCAAGAGGCACGGGTAATAATATTGAATTTAAAGTTTCGAGAAGTAAGATTCCTGAAGAGCTGAGAGGCTCCGTTGAACAGGGAATTAGAGATGCGATGACCACTGGTGTTCTTGGTCGCTATCAGGTAACTGATGTGACTGCCACTGTGACTGATGCTCTCTATGAAGATGAGTTTTCATCTGAAATTGCTTTTAGGACAGCTTCGGTGATGGCATTTAAGGATGCGGTATCGGCGGCTTCTCCTGAGTTTCTTGAACCTATAATGCAGCTGGAAATAGTAACACCTGCCGACTATATGGGTGACATATTAGGTGACGTAAATAGTCGTAGGGGTAAAGTTACAAATATGGATGCCAAGGGCGACTTGCAGATTCTGCGAGCAAAAGTGCCTCTGGCAAGAGTATTCGGGTATTCAACTGCTGTCCGCTCATTAAGTAGTGGCAGAGCTTCATACACTATGGAGCCTGAGCATTTTGAAATTGTACCTGAAAGAGAAAAGCAAGAACTTCTTAATAAGTGGAGCTAAAATGGATCGTCAACGAATAAGAATACGTTTACAAGCTTATGATCATAGAGTGCTGGACCAAGCTGTTGCTGATATAAATGAAACAGCTAAGGCTAGTGGTGCTCTTGTAGTAGGCCCAATACCGTTGCCTACAAAGATAGAGCGTTATACGGTAAATAAGAGTCCTCATGTGAACAAGAAATCAATGGAACAGTTTGAGATGAGAACACATAAGAGACTAATGGATATTGTTGAACCTACAGCTAAGACAGTGGATCAGTTGAAAAAATTGAATCTTCCTGCTGGCGTGGATATTAAGATTAAGATTTAATCAAGGGTTTATAAATGCAAGGTTTAATTGGTAAAAAACTTGGTATGACACAGATTTTTGATAAGGATGGTGCTAGAATAGCAGTTACTGTTGTTGAAGCTGGTCCTTGTCCGGTCATACAGAAGAAAACAAAAGATGTAGACGGTTATGAAGCCGTACAGCTTGGATTTGATGAAATGAAAGAAAGCAGAGTTACTAAGCCGATGCTTGGTAAGTTTAAAAAAGCTGGGGTTGCCCCATGTAGATTTCTTGCTGAATTCAAGATGGATGAGGGTGAAGAGGTAAATGAGGGTGACTCAGTTACAACTTCTATTTTTGAAGCAGATATTTTTCTTGATGTTGTCGGCGTAACTAAGGGACGTGGATTTCAAGGTGTTGTTAAAAGACACAACATGGCTGGTGGTCGTATGACTCATGGTGGCCATTCAAAGAGAAGAGTTGGTTCGATTGGTCAGTGTTCTTATCCTGCACGTGTTGCAAAGGGTCAGAGAATGCCAGGTCATATGGGTGCTTCTAGAGTTTCACAACAAAACCTTAAATTGGCTGAGATTAGAGCAGAAGATAATCTGCTTTTAATCAAGGGGTCAATTCCAGGTGCTAACGGTTCTGTTGTTATCGTAAAAAAAGCATTGAAGAAATAGAGGGAACCTGAATGAGTAAAATTGAAAAATTTGATGTAAAAGGTTCAGCTGCCGGTGAAATTGAGTTTTCAGATTCATTGTTAGTGACAGATCGTGGTGAGCAGGCAGTTCATGACGTTGTTGTTGCTTGGATGAATGCAGGTAGAGCTGGAACAGCTAGTACTCTTTCAAAGGGTGAAGTTGCGGGTAGTAACAAAAAACCATGGAAGCAAAAAGGTACAGGTCGCGCTAGAGCTGGTTATAGACAATCACCAATATGGCGTGGTGGTGCAGTAGCTTTTGGCCCAAAACCAAAAAGTTTTGCAGTTAAGGTCAACAAAAAAGTTACACAACTTGCTTATAATAGAGCATTGAGTGATAGAATTGTTGAGGGTGCTATTAAGGTTGTTGAAAAATTTGATTTGGAAGCTCCAAAAACAAAAGAATTAGCTTCAGTTTTGAAGACACTTGGTGTTACAAAACCAGCTCTTATTGTTACTGGCGATTTCGATGAAAAGGTTTTTCTTGCCGGACGTAATCTACCTAGAGTAGAAGTTATTGAAGCAAGCGAAGTAAATGTTTACCAGCTTGTAAGATTTCCGGTTATCATTGCAGACGAAGCAGGAATGAAAATTCTTGAAGAGCGTCTAGGATAGGAGTTATTTAGAATGAAAAAAAGAGCAGGACAAATAATAAACAGAATTCAACTTACTGAAAAAAGCACCGATCTTGGTGAAGCAAACAAATACTTTTTCAAAGTTGCACCAAACGCAAATAAAATCGAAATCAAAACAGCGATTGAGGAGCTTTATGGCGTAAAGGTAGATAGTGTTAACACTATGAATTACACAGGTAAAAAGAAACGTCTAAGAACTATTCGTTACGGAAAAAAACCTGACTGGAAAAGAGCAATTGTAACTTTAGGTGAAGGCGATATTGACCTTACTTAGTAAAAAGGCGAGTAAAACATGGCTTTAAAGAAATATAATCCAACAACGCCAAGTAGGCGTTTTATGACAGTCTCGGGATTTGAAGAAATCACCAAGACTCAGCCGGAAAAAGGTCTGACACGTTCTAAAAAGCAACGTGCCGGTCGTAACTCCGCAGGTAGAATAACAGTGAGACACCGTGGTGGTGGTCACAAGAAAAAATATAGAGTAGTTGATTTTAGACGCGACAAGGCTGGTATCCCAGCAAGAGTTGCTGCTATTGAATATGATCCAAACAGATCTGCAAACATAGCATTGCTATTTTATGTGGATGGTGAAAAAAGATACATTCTTGCACCGCAGGGGTTGAAAGTTGGGACAATGGTTGAGTCCGGTCCTGATGCAGAACCAGCAATTGGCAACTCATTGCCAATCAGTAAGATTCCTTTGGGACTTTATATTCATAATATTGAACTCCATCCCGGCAGAGGCGGAAAATTAGTCCGTACAGCCGGTGTTGGTGCTCAGCTAATGTCAAGAGAAGGAAAGTACGCAAATGTGAAACTGCCTTCAGGCGAAATTAGAATGATTAACGTTACTTGTATGGCCTCTATTGGTCGTGTAGGAAACAGTGAGCATGGAAGCGTTACAAGTGGTAAAGCTGGCCGTTCAAGATGGTTAGGCATTAGACCAACAGTTCGTGGTGTTGCTATGAACCCAGTAGATCATCCAATGGGTGGTGGTGAAGGCAGAACATCTGGTGGTGGTCATCCTGTTTCACCTTGGGGTAAGCTTGCTAAGGGTGGTAAAACTCGTGCTAGGAAGAGCTCTTCAAGTAAATTTATTGTAAAGCGGAGAAAATAGAGTATGGCTAGATCAATTAAAAAAGGACCTTTTGTAGAAGAAAAACTTCTTAAAAGAGTCGAGAAGATGGAACAGTCTGGTGTTAAGAGACCAATTAAGACTTGGTCAAGACGCTCAATGATTGTGCCGCAATTTATTGGACACACTTTTGCAGTTCATAATGGCAAGGCTCATCTTACTGTATTTGTTACAGAAAATATGGTTGGACACAAACTCGGTGAGTTTTCTCCAACACGTACTTTCCGTGGTCACCCAGGAGCCAAAAAATAAGAACGCGAGGATATTGAAATGGATGTAGTTGCAAGAACTAAAAATGTAAGACTTTCACCTTTGAAGGCGAGAGATCTTGCCAGAGAGTTACAAGGTCTACCTGTATCTGCTGCTTTGCGAGTTGTTGAATTCAGCGAAAGAAAAGCGGCGTTTTACCTAGGTAAGACATTAAAATCAGCTATGAGTAATGCAGAACATAACAATGAGTTAGATGCAGAAGCTTTGGTTGTTAAGGAAGCGGTTGTAGAAGAGGGTCCAAGACTAAAACGTTTTTGGCCAAGAGCTCGCGGTAGCGTGAGTCCTATTCGCAAACGTATGAGTCATATTAAAATAGTATTAACGGATGTTAAGTAATCCTTAAGGAGATTTATTGTGGGTCAAAAAGTTAATCCAACCGGTTTAAGAGTTATGGTCAACAAGAACTGGGGTTCGCGTTGGTACAGTGACAAGAAGGACTTTGGTACATTATTAAACGAAGATTTGATGATTAAAAAGATTGTTAAAGACAAGTTAAAGAATGCAGCAGTTGCTTCAATTGTTATTGAACGCTATGCAAATAGAGTTCGTGTAAATGTTTACACTGCTCGTCCAGGCATTGTTATTGGTCGTAAAGGACAGGATATTGAAAAAATCAGAGCTGATCTTTCTCAAAAAACTGGTAAAGAAATTTATATAGAAATTCATGAAGTCCGTAATCCGGACACAAATGCTCAGCTGGTTTCAGAGGGTATTGCTACACAACTAGAAAGACGTATTTCTGTAAAGCGTGCTATGAAGCGTGCGATGCAGACAGCTATGGACATTGGTGCTGAAGGTATCAAGGTTAAAGTAAGCGGTCGTCTAGGTGGTGCAGAAATGTCACGTATTGAATGGTACAAAGAAGGTAAAATTCCATTGCATACATTTAAAGCTCCAATCGAGTATGGTTTTACGGAAGCGTCAACACCTGCAGGAATTATTGGAGTCAAAGTTTGGATCTGTAGAAACGAAGATAAAGAGTCTCGTAGTCGCAGACCTTCTAGACCGAGAAGAGCAAGGAGAAAATAAGATATGCCTTTAATGCCAAAAAGAGTTAAGCACAGAAAAGTGATGCGTGGTTCTCGTAAGGGAAATGCCCAAGTTGGTAACACTGTTGCTTTTGGTGACTTCGGGTTAAAAGTTTTAGAACGTGGGTGGGTTAAAGCTACACAGATTGAAGCCTGCCGTGTTGCAATCAACAGACATATGAAACGTAAGGGTAAAGTTTGGATAAGAATCTTTCCGGATAAACCAATTACACAAAAACCTGTTGAAGTTCGTATGGGTAAGGGTAAAGGTAATCCAGAGTATTGGGTTGCTGTTGTAAAACCTGGAACAGTTTTATTTGAAGTTGGTGGTGTTAATGACGCTACTGCTAAAGAATGTATGAGATTGGCTAGTGCTAAACTTGGTCTAAGAACCATGTTGGTTTCTAGATCTTCACACTAATAGGAGAATTAAAATGCTTAAAGCATCTGAATTAAGAGAAAAAACAGATGAAGAACTCATTGCTCTTTGTGAAGAAATTACCAAAGATCATGAGCAATTCGAAATCAATAAGGGTACTGGAGAAGCAACTGACGGATTCATGAGAGTTCGTACAATGCGCAAAGACATTGCCCGTATTAAAACAATTATCAACGAACGGGGAGCCAAATAATCATGGCTGAGAAATCATTAAGAAAAACCCGTAAGGGTACAGTTGTAAGCAAGAGCGGTAACAAAAGTATTGTTGTTCTTGTTGAAACTCGCAGGCAGCATCCTCTTTATAAGAAGGTGGTCACTTATTCAAAGAAGTTCCACGTTCATGATGAAGAAAATGTCGCTGTTGTGGGTGATAAAGTAGAAATCATTGAGTGCAGACCTGTCAGCCGTTTGAAAAAATGGCGTATAGTCAAGGTCGACTAACTAAATATATAAGATAGGATAAGACAATGATTGCAGAAGAATCAAATTTGATGGTTGCTGATAACAGTGGCGCGAAAAGAGTTCAGTGTTTCAGAGTTTTGGGCCAAAGAAAGCGTTATGCTGGAATTGGAGACGTTATTAAAGTTGCGGTGAAAGAAGCTCAGCCAAATTCAATGGTTAAGCAGGGACAAGTATGCACAGGTGTTGTTGTGAGAACAAAGCATCCAGTATCTCGTCCTGATGGATCGCACCTAAGATTTGATAATAACGCAGTGGTTTTAATCAATGTTGATAATAACCCAATTGGAACACGTATTTTTGGACCTGTAGCTAGAGAGCTCAGAGACAAAAATTTCATGAAAATTATTTCTCTAGCACCCGAAGTTCTTTAATTAGAACATTCGGCTGACTATGAGTGAACTATTTAAAATAGGAATAAACAGTGAGTAACTTAAAAATAAAAAAAGGTGATACTGTTATTGTTATCGCTGGTACTAGCAAAGGACAGACTGGTTCTGTGCTTAAAGTTATGCCGGAAACAGAAAAAGTACTAGTGGAAGGTCTAAATCTTGCAAAAAAGACAGTTAAGAGAACCCAAGACAATCCACAAGGTGGTTTCATGGAAATTGAAGCTCCTATTGCTATTTCTAATTTAATGCTTTACTGCTCAAAATGTAAAAAGGGCGTAAAAGTGAGTGTTGAAAGACAAACTGGATCAAGAGTGCGTAAGTGTAAGGGTTGCGAGCATTCTTTTGATTCGTAAGGGATAATATGATTACATTACAAGAAAAATATAACACTGAAATCGTAAGCGAACTTCAAAAGAAGTTTGGATTTACAAATGTGATGACAGTGCCAAAACCAGTTAAAGTTATTGTTAACATGGGTATTGGTATTGTGGATAAAGATGTGTTCAATAGTCATCTGACAGAACTTGCAGCAATTACTGGCCAAAAACCACAATTGCGTAAAGCTAAGAGTAGTATCTCTAACTTCAAGTTGCGTGAAGACATGAATATTGGAGCTAAAGTCACATTACGAGGAGTTCGTATGTATGAATTCCTTGATAGATTGATTAATATTGCATTACCTCGAATTCGAGACTTTAGAGGCGTTTCTGCCAATGGTTTTGATGGAAGTGGTAACTATACAGTAGGTCTTAAAGACCAGGCAATCTTTCCGGAAGTCGATCCCAACAAGGTGAAAGCCGCGCAGGGGATGGATATAACAATCGTAACGAGTGGTAGCTCTGTTGAAGAGTCTCGTGAGATGATTAAATTAATGGGCATGCCTTTTGCAGGCTAAACAGGAGTTAAACAATGGCACGTACAGCTTTAATAGTAAAAGCGAAGAGAAAACCAAAGTTTGGTGTAAGAGCTTATTGCAGATGTGAACGCTGCGGTAGAAGACATGCATATATGAGAAAATTTCAATTATGCCGTATTTGTTTCAGGGAACTTGCTTCTGCAGGTGAAATTCCGGGAATTACAAAGGCCAGTTGGTAAGGAGAAGAAAATAATGAGTTTGTCTGATCCAGTCGCAGATATGTTGACTAGAATTCGTAACGCTCAGCAAGCTGAGCATGAAGTGACAGAGATGCCTTCTTCAAAGTTGAAGATTGGTATTGCTGAAGTTTTAAAGAATCAAGGTTATATTAAATCTTATTCAATTGATGGCGACGTTAAAAAAGTTTTAAAAATATATTTAAAATATACGTTGGACGGGGTACCAGCCATGAGAGGTTTGCGTAGAGAAAGTAAACCAGGACTAAGAGTTTACAAATCATCAGATGATTTGCCAAAAGTTCTTGGAGGTCTTGGAGTTGCAATCTTGAGTACATCTATGGGTGTTATTACAGCTAAAGAAGCACGTGAGAAAAAAGCAGGCGGCGAGTATCTTTGCTCAGTCTGGTAAGAAAGGGTTAATATGTCAAGAATAGGATTACAACCAATTGATGTTACTGCCGCAGTTACTGTAGAAATCTCCGGTGCAACAGTTAGTGTTAAAGGACCTAAAGGTGAACTATCATACGTTATGCCTGAAGGTATCACTGCTGTAGTGGAGGGAACACAGGCAATTGTTTCAAGAGCAAGTGAATCAAAGAAACATAAATCTTTCCATGGTCTAGCAAGAACTTTAATTGCTAACATGATAGAAGGTGTTGAGAAGGAATACAAGAAAGAGCTGGAAATCCAAGGCGTTGGTTTCAAGGCCGCTGTTAAAGGCGAGCAAATTGAATTGACTCTAGGTTTTGCTTTTCCAAAGTATTATACACTACCTGAAAGCGTAACAGCTGTTGTTAATAATAACACTGAAGTTTTGCTGACAGGAATTGATAAGCAACAAGTTGGACTTGCGGCTGCTCGAATTCGTTCATACTATCCTGCTGAACCTTACAAGGGTAAAGGCATTAGATATAAGGGTGAACAGATCCGTCGTAAAGAAGGTAAAACTGTAGCTTAATAGGAGCAATACAATATTATGACACATAAAAATAGAATTTTTTATCGTAAGGTACGTCATGCACGTATCCGAAAGAACATAAGCGGAACAGCTGATGTGCCAAGAATGGCTGTTGCTATTTCAAATAAGCACATTGTTGTTCAGTTTATCGATGACGTAGAAGGTAAAACTCTTGGTTCTGCCTCAACTATTGGCAAGAAATATAAGCTTAACAAAGAAGTTGCAAAAGAGATAGGCAAAGAAGTTGCTGAAGTTGCAAATAAAAAAGGTTTCAAGCGTGTTGTTGTTGACCGCGGTGGTTTAAGATATCACGGTCGCGTTCAGACAATCGTTGAAACTGCTGTTGAAGCTGGTCTTGTAATAAAGAAATCCGAGGAGAAATCATAAGATGGCTGATTTTGATAATAAGGCTCAATCAGAGATTGAAGAAGAAGTAGTTTTCGTAAACCGCTGTGCAAAAGTTGTAAAGGGTGGTCGAAATTTCAGCTTCAGTGCTGTTGTAGTTGCAGGTAACAAAGCAGGACTAGTAGGTTTTGGCTTTGGCAAAGCAAACGAAGTTACAGACGCTATTCGTAAGGGTAGTGAAATGGCTCGAAAATCACTCTTTAGTGTTACTTTAAAAGATGGTAGAACAATTCCTCATGAAGTGAATGGTTCATATGCCGGTGGCAATGTTATGCTTAAACCCGCTTCTGAAGGTACAGGAGTTATCGCTGGTGGCGGTATGCGTCCTGTTCTCGAACTTGCAGGTGTGCATGATGTGCTTGCCAAGTCTCTTGGTAGTAACAATAAGATGAATGTTGTTAAAGCAACTATCGAAGCTTTGAAAAAGCTGCGCTCAGCAGAAGAAATCATGGCGATTAGAAACTCTTAATCGTCTAATGGCAGTTTGAAAGGAACCATAAAATGGATCTAAGTTCTTTAAAAAATACTGTAGGAGCTCGTCACCGCAAACGCAGAATTGGTCGCGGCCCGGGTTCAGGTACAGGAAAAACATCAGGTAAAGGCCATAAGGGGCAGATGGCTCGTAAGGGTAACAAACATAAGCCGGGGTTTGAAGGTGGACAGATGCCACTTATCCGGCGTCTACCTAAACGTGGTCAAAATAACAAGGTAAGAAGCATTTTTGCTCCTGTAAATGTCGGCATGTTAGATGCAGCATTTGATGAAGGTGCAGAAATCTCAATGGTTGATATCAAGAAAAATGGGCTGGCTAACGGAACGTTTGACGGAATCAAAATATTGGGTTGTGGTGAAGTAACCAAAAAACTGACAGTAAAAGCTACTGCGTTCAGCAAGTCTGCACGTGAGAAGATTGAAGCTGCTGGTGGAACCTGTGAGGTAATATAGCCATGTTTGCAGCTTTCGCCAATTCATTCAAGATTCCTGAGCTAAGGAAGCGTATCTTGTTCACATTGGGTATTATCCTTTTGTGTCGTCTAATTGCTACGGTTCCTACTCCAGGAGTCAATGCTTTGGCCCTGCAGCAGGTTATGGAATCCATGAGTCAATCTGCTGGGGGTTCATTCCTCGGCTGGATCAACCTATTTTCCGGCGGTGCACTTGCAAAGTGTGCCGTTGGTGCACTTGGCATTATGCCGTATATCAGTGCATCAATTATTATACAATTGATGACAGCGGTATTGCCTAATTTAGAAAGATTAGTGCAAGAAGGTGAGTCTGGTCGTATGAAGATTACACAGTATACAAGATATTTAACTCTTGTAATTTGTGTGATTCAAGCACTCTCTCTTGCTGTTAGTTTACAAAATCCGGGTGTGTTTGGCATCAAAGGTGCCACTATTGTTGAAAACCCAGGTTTTGGCTTCATCTTTTTAACTATTGTTGCTATGACAACTGCAACGATGTTTATGATGTGGCTTGGTGAGCAAATCACTGAGTATGGTTTAGGTAACGGTATCTCGATTATCATTACAATTAATATTGTTAGTCGTATGCCTAATGCACTAATTAAAACAATGAGTCTGCTCCAGAGTGGTGATGGAAGCACATTTGGCATTTGGCATCTTGTATTCCTTGCAGTTATGTTCTTCCTGGTTACAGCAGGGACTGTTATGTTGACTCAGGGTTTAAGAAAAATCCCAATCAATTCAACAAGAAAAGTTGTTGGAAACAAAAGCTACGGCGGTGGAACATCATATATGCCTTTGAGAGTTAATTTCTCAGGCGTTATGCCAATTATCTTTGCTCAGGCATTGCTAGCTTTCCCTGTTATGTTGCTTGGAAAAATCGAAGCCACAAGAGGATTTGCTAAATATTTTCAGATGGGTGAACCTCTATACTTGCTGCTATACACATTGATGATTCTTTTCTTCTCATACTTCTGGGTTTCAACTCAATTTAATCCAATGAAGATTGCAGACGATTTGAAAAAGAACGGTGCATATGTGCCAGGAATCAGACCAGGCAAACCAACTGCTGACTTCCTGGATATTACTATGACAAGACTAACGCTTGCAGGGGCAATTGCTTTGACAGTTATTGCTGTGCTGCCGACCATTCTTTCCCAGCAATTACAAATTCCATGGGAGATTTCTCAATTCATGGGCGGAACAAGTTTGCTTATTATGGTTGGAGTTACACTGGAAACAGTTAGACAGATGGAATCTCATCTTGTGATGAGAAATTATGATGGATTTTTGAAATCAGGAAAAATCCGTTCCGCTAGAGGGTAAAAATTGTTAACGATGCTTCTTCGGTGAACATAGAAGCATCCTGACTTTTGGAGCGAATAAATGGAGATAATTGTTTTAATGGGACCTCCGGGTGCCGGCAAAGGTACTGTTTCTGAGTCTATTACGGCTCAAGGCAAATTCAAACACATCTCTACCGGAGACCTTTTTCGCGAAGCCGTAACAAGTGGCAGCGAAATTGGTAAAGAAATTGCCGGATATATGGAAAGCGGATCACTAGTTCCTGATAATGTAACTATCAAACTTATTGAAAATATATTTGATAGTTCAAATAAAGAGGCTAAATTCATGCTCGATGGATTTCCTAGAACAATTGGACAAGCAGAAATGCTTGAAAATGCGTTAAAGGAAAGAAACGGGATCATTTCACATGTGTTTTTTCTCAATACAAAAAAAGATGTTTTGATTCAGCGTCTGACTGGCAGAAGAATTTGCAAAGATTGCAAAGCCATATATCATACATTGTTCAGCCCATCAAAAGTTGATGGAATTTGCGATGTATGTGGTGGGGAACTGTACCAGAGAGAAGATGACTGTCTCGAAACTATTGAAAACAGACTGAATGTTTATAATAAAAAAACTGCAAGTCTAGTTGATTTCTATAAATCAAAAGGATCATTTGTTGAAGTTGATGTCAACAAAAAACCCGCTGAAATTTGTGATGAAATTAACAATATTTTGAAAGAAAACTAAGTTTTGCTTTAACAGCAAAGCTTATTTAAATAATTAATTTGAAAAAAAGGCTGGACTTATGCAATAAAATATTGTTATACTCCTACCTTTTGTCAAATTTTTAAAACTTACACGGAGAAAAAGAGTGAAAGTTCGTACATCAGTTAAAAGAATATGTGAACAATGCCGAGTCATACGCAGAAAAGGTGTAGTAAGAGTACTATGCACTAATCCGCGACATAAACAGAGGCAGGGATAAAGGAATATAGATTATGCCAAGATTGTTAGGTGTTGACATACCGGGTCGTAAAAGAATTGAATATTCATTAAGATATATTCATGGTATCGGTCCGACGAAAGCAAAACAAATTGTGAAAGAGGCAGGGTTAGATTCAGCAAAAAGAGCTGATGATTTGACTCCTGATGAGTTACGTGTTGTTCTTGGAATTATCCAGGAAAATCATCGTGTCGAAGGTGACCTTCGTAGAGAAGTAGCACAAAACATTCGTCGTTTGATGAGCGTTAACTGTTATCGTGGAAATCGTCATAAAAGAGGATTACCTGTGAGAGGACAGAGAACTAAAACAAATGCACGTACTAGAAAAGGGTCTAAGCCATCGGTTGGCGGATCTCGCAAGAAATAATTTAAGTAGGAGTATAATAATAAATGGCTGAAGAAATTCAAGCTCAGGAAACTCCAGTTGTTGAAAAACCAACAACAGAAGTAACTGACAAGACTGCTGAAGAAGTGGTCGAACCAAAAACTGCAAAGAAAAAAAGTGTGGTTGATGAGGTTCTTGCTGACGAAACAGACGAAGTATCGGCTGTTCCTGACTCAAGACATAAAAAAGGTGGCAAATTTATGCCTCCAGGGTCTGCTCATATTAAGTCTACTTTCAATAATACTATTGTATCAATTTGTGATTCAAACGGAGGTGTTATTTCTTGGAATAGTGCGGGGCGTGCAGGATTTAAAGGCTCTCGTAAGAGTACAGCATATGCTGCTACTGTTATTGCCCAAGGTGCAGCAAAAGGTGCTGTTGTTAAAGGTATGAGAGAAGTTGAAGTTTGCGTGCAAGGTGCTGGTGCAGGTCGTGAATCTGCAATTAGAGCAATTCAAGCTGCTGGTTTGAACATCACTCTAATCAAAGATATTACTCCAATGCCTCACAATGGTTGCAGACAGAAAAAGAGAAGAAGAGTATAATTTAACTTTTTAGTTAGTATTATATTCTCCAATTATCTTATTCGCAACTTTAGTTATTATTTATTTGAAAGGACGCACATTATGCCAATTAGACTTGAAAGATTTGAGATGCCTAAACAGGTACGTAAAGAAGAAGCAACTGCTACTGAAACATATGCAAAATTTATTGCAGAACCATTTGAAAGTGGATATGGATGTACGATTGCTAATTCATTGCGTCGAGTTCTTCTTTCTTCTGTCGAGAGTTGCGCAATAACTTCTATTAAAATCAAAGGTGCTAGCCATGAGTTTTGTGCCTTGCCAGGTGTTCTGGAAGATGTTATGGACATCATCCTGAACATTAAAAAGATTCTTGTTAAATCTTATGTTCGTGAGCCTATTAGACTTACTCTTAAGAAAAAGGGTCCAGGAGAAGTTACTGCCGGAGATATTGATTGTGGAAGTTACGGTGAAATCGTGAACCCTTCACATTATATCGCTACAATATCTGAAGATATAACTCTTGAAATTGATTTTGAAGCTCAAGCAGGTCGTGGTTTCTTACCAGCCGAAAAACATCTTGAACAAATCAATGAATTAGGACGAATTGCTATTGACTCTATTTTCTCACCTGTTACAAAGGTAAACTTTGCAATTGAAAACACTCGTGTTGGTCAGAGAACTGATTATGATAGAATCGTTTTAGACATTAATACAGACGGGCGCGTTTCACCTGATGATGCTTTAACATATGCATCAGCACTGCTTCGCCATCACCTTGATGTTTTCGTTAACTACGATGAAGACATTGTTGAGTTTGAAGAAACTGAAAAACAAGTTGATGCTGAAAAAGATGAATTGAGACGCAAACTCAGAATGAGTGTTAATGAAATCGAACTAAGCGTAAGAGCTGCAAACTGCTTGAACAACGCAAACATCACAACTGTTGGTGAGCTTGCTCTCAAGTCAGAAGCAGATATGCTTAAGTACCGTAACTTCGGTAAAAAATCTCTTAACGAGATCAAACACAAACTTGTTGAACTTGGATTGTGTTTGGGTATGTCTTTTGATGACGACCTGTTACGTGAAGAAGGTTTAGATGAAATTGCTTCAAAGACTTTTGAGGACACACAAGATTTTGAAAGTTTTGACGCTGCAGACGACGCCAGTGAAACAGAAGCTGAAGAAGCTGAAGTTGAAGAAGCTGAAGTTGAAGAAGCTGTTGAAACAAAAGATGAAGTTGAAGAAACTAAAGAGGAGTTATAGAAAATGAGACACAGAAAAAGTACAAAGAGACTTGGTCGTTCTTCTTCTCATCACAAAGCTTTGCTCGCATCTCTTAGTTGTGGTTTGATCAAACAAAAAAAGATCAAAACAACCCTTATGAAAGCTAAACTTGCTAAAAGTTTTTCTGAAAAAATGGTTACACTTGGCAAAGCAGACACCTTGGCTTCAAGACGTAAAGCTATTGCTAAACTGAGACAAGAAGATGCTGTTAAAATTCTTTTCAGTGAAATCGCACCGACTTTTAAAGATCGTGACGGCGGTTACACAAGAATTGTTAAACTAGGCAGAAGAAGAAGTGATGGGTCAGAGATGGCTATCCTCGAGTGGGTAGAAGATACATCTGTTGCAGTTGCAGCAGAGTAAAATACTTGCCTCAATAAAAACCGAACTTAAACGTTCGGTTTTTTTTTGCCCAACTGCATTTCTTAATATATATATCCAGCGTCCACCGCTACAGCTATTATTCCGTCGAACAAAAGTTCACATCTTGCATTCCCCTGTAGCCGAGTCGCTCCGGCTCGGACCTCAGTTTTTCGGTTGAGATAAAAAGTTGTGTTTGAGCCAATAAAATTAGCAGAAAACACATTTTAGATCACCAAACGGGTGATAAAGTTGAAATTATATTTAAAAAGGCGGGGTGAAGCACCCCGACCCTACAAAATACTTGCAAATCAAGGATTTAGCTTTGGTTGCAGCATCCGTAACTTTCTTGTCACGCCGTAGTCTGGAACAGCGAAGGAGGAAGGGCCGGGGTGCTTCACCCCGCCAAAAAGTGTGTTCAACCGAAAATCAAGGGCTCGGAATTAGTCTCAAAAAAAGTGTTGCAAAATGTTTAATAAAAGAGTATAAATCAAAAAGATTGTCAAAATTATAACATGGAGTCGTATTATGAGTCTATCACGTTTAGAGTTGGTTTTTATTTCTTTCTGTTTATTTTCAATACTAACAGCAGTTCATGCTGAGACAAATCCTGTGGTAGATAAAAATGCTCTATCTCAACAGGTGCAGGTTGACGATGCTGCACCAGAACAGATGCAGAAACTTGGCGACGGGTTTGAATATCATGCATATTTGAGATCAGGCGTTCTTGAAGGAGGCAAAGGCGGTCAAGGAGTTCCGTTTCAAGCACCCAATGCTCCCGCCAAATATCGTTTAGGTAATGAAGCTGAAACCTACGGAGAACTGGTTCTACAGAAAAATTTCAATGTTGGTAATGAGGGTGTACAGGCTGTTATTCCTATTCGTTTAGCCTATCAAACATATCAGTATGACAACTGGTCTCCAGATACCGACGAGTTTGCTATGTCAGAAGTCTATGGTGAGTTCACAGGACTTAATTTTAGCCCTACTGCAAAACTGTGGGCCGGTAATAGATTCTATGACCGTAGAGATATTCACATTAATGACTACTATTGGTTGGATACCAGTGGTTATGGTGGAGGTATTCTTGATTATGCTATTGCTAAAACAGGTTTGACCCTTGATGTTGCATATTTGCGGGGAGCACCAGAACAGAATTTTGATCTAGAAGGTATTGGTCAGATCAGCAAGCAGACAATTGATGCTCGCCTCAAAAACATTAATGTTGGTATTGGTGAACTTGAATTTGTATTTCTTGGTTCTTTCGTTAAAGGTGGCATATATGAAACAAAACTGATAAATGGTGATGAAGAAAAAACTGTTACCACTGAAATTGATTCTGAATATGGCTTTTCTGCCTGCTTAATTCATACTTACAACTATGCAGAAAATAATTTTAATACATTTGCATTCCAGTATGGTAATGGTGTAGGTAAAGACTTCAATTCGTCATTGTCAGCAGTTGATGATGTTGTTGGTTCAGACACTTGGCGATTTCGTTGTTTAGATTTCGGAGTTTATCAGCCAAACGAAAAATTTGCAATGATGTATGATCTTATATATGATTGTTATGATAACGGAGCAGATACCGCCAGCTTTACATATTGGTACTCAGTTGGTGCAAGACCAACATACTACTTTGATAAGAATTGGTCTATTGCCTTTGAAGCAGGCTATGATTATACAATTGGTGAAGGTCAAGCCGATGATGGTGGCGACCTCAAAGGTAGCGTCACCAAGTTTACTCTCGCTCCTCAGCTAGCCCTTGATAACATTTTTATGGCTCGTCCTGTTCTTCGTGCATTTGTCACATACGCATTCTGGTCCAAAGACTTCGAAAACATTGTGGGTGACGTTGCTCACGCAAACGAAACCGATGGACTAAACTTTGGCCTCCAAGTCGAAGCCTGGTTTTAAAGACCTGTGGTCTTCGTTATATGTATTAAGTGTTAAGTGGTAAGTTGCACTCCGTGGGCTCGAATGGCTTCGCCATTTAAGATTAGCCTGTGCAATATAGGAATGCCTAACTTGCATAAAATAACAAACTCTACCTTAGTTTTTCTGTTGGAGATAAAAATGTTCGTTTGAGCACACGCCTTGGCGAGGCTGGAGTCTGCGACAGCAATGGAGCGTAGCGTAATGGCCTATAAAATTAGCAGAAAATACATTGTTTTATCACCTAACGGGTGATGATGTTGAAAAAAACATTTTAAAGGCGGGGTGACGCACCCCGTCCCTACAAACTACTTGCAAATTAACAGTTTAACTCTGGTTTCAACATCAGCCCCTGTAGGGTCGGGGTCCGTGACCCCGCCGGAAAAGGCATTCAACCGAAAAATTGAGGAACCCCTACTAAAAAATCAGAAGTTACTTTTCATTGTGGTGGGAATTGTGTAAGATACAGGTGATTATTTTAAGTGGTGTTATAAAATTAACGAAAGGATAATATGAATAATTTTGAGTATCACATGCCTACAAAGGTGATTTTTGGTAAGGGAACAGAGGAAAAAGTTGGTGCAGAGGTTGCTGCAAGTGGATGTAAAAAAGTTCTTTTGCACTATGGAAAGGATTCAATCAAAAGAAGTGGTTTGTATGACAGGGTTGTGAAATCACTGAATGATGCTGGAGTTGATTTTGTTGAGCTTGATGGAGTGATGCCTAATCCGAGGTTGTCTTTGGTTTATACTGGTATTGAATTGTGTCGTGAAGAGGGAGTTGATTTTATTCTTGCTGTTGGTGGAGGTAGTGTGATTGACTCTGCGAAGGCAATTGGTGTTGGAGTGCCTTATGATGGTGATGTCTGGGACTTTTATACTGGAAATCAATTTATTGATTGTCTGCCTATTGGTGTTGTGCTTACAATTCCTGCTGCCGGCAGTGAGACAAGTCCAAATTCTGTGATTACAAATGAAGTTGGCGACTTTAAACGTGGTATTGGCGGACAGGTAATGCGTCCGAAATTTGCAATTCTTAATCCGGAGTTGCCAATGACTCTTCCTCCATATCACATGTCATGTGGAGCTGTTGATATTATGGCTCATGTTATGGAAAGATATTTCACAAAGGTAAAGAATGTTGCATTTACAGATAGGTTGTGTGAAGCAACTCTTAAGACTGTTATTGAGAATATTCCAAAGGTTCTTGAGTGTCATGAAGATTATGATGCATGGGCAGAAATTATGTGGGCTGGTTCAGTTGCTCATAATGGATTGCTTGGAACAGGTCGTGAAGATGACTGGGGAACCCACATGATTGAGCATGAAGTTAGTGGAATTTATGATGTTGCTCATGGTGCAGGACTTGCTGTGATTTTCCCTGCCTGGATGACTTATGTCTATAAAATGGATGTTGAAAGATTTGCCCAATATGCAAATAGAGTTTGGGATGTTGAATATAGTGATGACTTGGACAGTATGGCTCTTAAGGGGATTGAAAAGACCAAGGAATTTTTCAGTTCAATTTGTATGCCTATTTCTTTGACAGAGCTTGGGATACCTGGTGATAGAATTGAAGAGATGGGTAGCAAAATTCTGAGAAAAGGTGCTTTCCTTCCTTTAACACCTGAACATGCTGTTGAAATATTGAAGATTGCATTATAAAATAAGTGCTAAGTGCTAGGTGGGAAGTGCTAAGTCTAAGTTCGCAAATGTGCGAGTGCTCAAATGCGCGAGTTTGAGTAGAGAATTGTTTTAAACTAATATAGACAAACAACCTATAAGCCCTGTCTGTGTCCTGCATAGTCGCAGACGACGCATGGAAAGGGCGAAACATACTAGCGTAGGGCAAAGCCCTACGAGGTAAGATTAAGTTTAAGAGTGGAATGCCTGCCGGCGGGATGATATTAGGAAGAATGAAATACGTGGAACTCTTTGACGTAACACGGAGCGATAGGGGAATGCGCTGGCAAAATCAGCTTTGTGGGTTTGAGTCGAGAGTCCTAAGTCATTGAGTCCTTCTTTGCGAACTGTCGGTTGACTTGCAAGCTCAACGCCTGTAGCCGAGTCGTTCCGGCTCGGGAAAAACGATTAACGAATGACGATCCACGAATAATATAAACCATAAACAATCTACATCTTGCACAGCAAATGTAACTAGCTTGTCAGCTTTCGGTAACGAATAAGAAACAATGGTTAAAATGCAGGAAACGTATTGACTAATGGTGCTGTTTTGGTGATAATACGTGATTGATTTGTACATGACGGAAAAGTAAAAGAAATAAAGGAACTTAAATGAGAATATTATATTTAGATTTGGATACAACAAGGCCGGATCATCTAGGATGTTATGGATATTTAAGAAACACATCACCTAACATTGATAAAGTTGCAGAACTTGGTGTTAGGTTTAACAACTATTACTGTTCAGATGCACCATGTCTCCCTTCAAGAACAGCAATGATGAGTGGTCGTTTTGGTTTTCATACCGGAGTAATAGGTCATGGCGGCACAGCAGCTGATTATAGACTTGAGCATACAAATAGAAGATTTGTCTCCGCTCAGGCTAAAACTGCACTGCCAAGTTTCTTGAAACAGCAGGGCTTTTACACAACATATATTGGTGGTTTTGGTGAACGCCATTCAACTTTTAACTACTATGCCGGTTTTAGAGAAATTTATGATACGGGTAAGGGTGGTTCAGAATCTGCTGAAGATGTGACACCAACCGTTCTTGATTGGATTGAGAGAAATGCTTCAAAGGATAACTGGTATCTCCATGTGAACTACTGGGATCCACATACACCATTCAGAGCTCCGGCCGAATTTGGTAATCCTTTTGAAAATGAGCCCATTGAAGATTGGTACACACAAGAGTTGATTGATGAACATAAAAAACTTGCAGGACCTCATACAATTCAGGACATAGGAATGTACAATGGTGATTCCAGTGAACGGCATCCAAGACATGTTGGTCATATCAATGATATGGTGGATATGAAACGTCATATTGATGGATATGACTGCGGTATAAATTATATGGACGGACATATTGGTCAACTATTTGAAGCATTTGCAAAACAAGGTGTTCCGATTGACGATCTGGCAATCATTATCAGTGCTGACCATGGCGAAAACCAGGGTGAAATGGGTATTTATGCAGAGCATGGAACTGCAGATCAAATCACTTGTCGTATTCCAATGATTTTTAAATGGCCAGGTTGCAAGGCAGGTCATGTTGATGAGGGACTTCACTACAATTTAGATTTGGCCCCAACTTTGGCATCACTTTTGGGAGCTGATGTTCCTGATTGGGAAGGCAAGACATGGTGGGATGGAACAAGTTATAGCAAAGCGGTTGTTGAAGGTGAAGAGTGCGGCAATGAGTATATTGTTATCAGTCAGGGTGCTCATGTGTGTCAGCGTGGGGTTCGTTGGGGTGATTGGATGTATATCAGAACGTTCCATGATGGCTATCATCCTTTCTACAAAGATGAAATGCTTTTTAACTTAAAAGATGACCCTCATGAATTGAATGAAATTTCTGCAGAGAATCCAGAGATTGTTAGGCAAGGAGCAGTATTCCTTGCCGAATGGACTGCAAAGATGAAGGCAACAAACCCCGAGGGTTATGGCGATGAAGACCCTATGGATACTGTGCTAAAACAGCATCCAGAGCATGCAATGCCATATCACTTGGAAGGTTATCTCTCAAGACTTGAAGCGACAGGTCGTGCAGACGGTGCTGCAGAACTTCGCAAAACAAATGGTTATAGAGTTACGGAAATGCCTAGGTAGTAAATAGTTTATAGTAAATGGTAAATGGTTCCACTGCGTGGGGCAAGGAAATGAATGGTTTATGGTAGTAGATAGGGCTCTTTGAGGAGGAAGATCTTCAGGGTGTTTATTAAATAGTAATTTAAATGTAGGGGCTAGGCATGCCTCGCCCTTAAACAAATTTTATACAAAAACAAAAGATAAGGAAAAAAATGACAATAAAAGTAAACGGACAAGAAATACCAGAAGATGCAATTAATTATGAACTTTCAAGGTTGATAAGATTTTATTCACAACATATGGGTGAAGAGCAAATTAGACAAAGTATGCCACAGCTAAAACAAAGAGCTGCAGAACAGGCAATTGGCGCAAGACTTCTTTTGGATCAAGCAAACAAAATGGCTTTTGAAGTTTCTGGTGAAGAAATTGATTCAGAACTTGCTAAGATGCAAATGCAGGCTGGTGGCGAAGAAGCTTTCAACAAAATTGTTGAAGAACAAAAAATGGATGTTGAAGAAATAAAAAAGACCATCCTTGAAGGCAAAAAAGTTGATAAGCTTGTTGAGCAGATTGCTTCAGAAGCAGCTGAACCAACAGCAGAAGAGGTTGAAGAATATTTTGAAGCGAATAAAGCTCAATTTGATGTTGCAGAACAGGCAGAAGCTCAGCACATTCTTATCAAACCAGAAGGTGATGATGATGATGCGGCAAAAACTGCAGCAAAGGTTAAAATTGAAGATTTGAAAAAACAAATTGAAGATGGTGCCGATTTTTCAAAGATAGCAGCAGAACATTCAGCATGTCCAAGTGGTCAGCAGGGTGGTGGCAGCCTAGGTAGTTTTGGTCGTGGGATGATGGTTCCTGAATTTGATGCTGCTGTTTTCTCAATGGAAGTTGGTGCATTGAGTGATATCATTGAAACACAGTTCGGCTATCATATCATTCTTAAAACTGGTGAAACAGCAGCTGCAAGTCAAGAGTTCGCTGACGTTGAAGGTCAAATCAAAGAAATGCTAAGACATTCAAAACGTGGACAGCTGATTGGTGAATATGTTGAAGAACTAAAATCAAAAGCAACTATTGAAAATGTGGAAGAAGAAAAAAAATAAAATATCTTTAGTGCTTGCAGGGGGCGGTGCCAAAGGCATCGCCCATGCAGGTGTTTTAAAGTTTTTTGAGGAGAAGGGTTATAAGCCTGATATGATTGTCGGCACCTCCATGGGGGCGATTATCGGAGGAATTTGGGCAACTGGCAAATCAATCGATGATTTAAAAGAATTTTATAAAGAGCAATTCACATTAAAGAACTATATAAATCTGCGTATAGTTTCTATGTTTGATTTTTCACTTTCCAAGTTTTTGATGGGGCCGGAAGCATTTTTCAGAATGGGCAACTCACTTGGAATTGATAAACCAGGTAGGTTACTGGAGTTGTTTGGAGAGTTGACTGATGACAAAAATATAGAAGATTTGGATGTTGAATTTTATTGTAATACAGTAGATTTGAAAAGCTCAAAGGAGTATATTTTTGAAAAAGGAAACCTTGCAGAAGCAATTCGTGCCTCAATGTCTGTTCCAGGTGTATTTATTCCTGTTGAGAAGGATGGCATGATGCTGGTTGATGGAGGGGTTATGGATAATATGCCCGTGAAGATTGCTAAAGATCATGATGCGGACACTATTATTGCCGTAGATGTTATGGATAATCATACAGGAGAATTCAAAAATGCATTTGATGTTATTTCCAGAGTTATGTGGGTTAATTCTATAAGAATGCTGCATGAGAACAAAAAATATGTGGATTTGTTTATGGATGCTTCAGGAGCAGCTGGTTTTGGTGATTTTGATAAGTTTGAAAAAGTGTTTGAACATGGCTATAATGTGGCAAAGAAAAACGAAAAAAAGCTGGACAAAATTTTTGGTAATGGGAAGTAATACTTGCTAAGATGCTGGCAAAGGCAGCAGATTAAGATTGAGATAAAGAGCCGAGTTTTTCATTCCTACGCAGGACAAGGTCAGGTTTACGGAGGACAGACAAGGGTATGGAATCGCTTAGGTAAGGAGACTGAGTCACTTGGTCATGAAGTCACTAAGTCAAAAAGATATACAGCGGGAATGACGAACAATGAAGTACGGGTTAACGTGGAAACGACTATTGATTTGAAAAGAAAGGTTTAGTTATGTGCGGTATAGTTGGATATGTAGGATATAGAGGAGCTCCAGAGATATTGGTTAATGGACTGAGAAAACTTGAGTATCGTGGATATGATTCAGCAGGCGTTGCAGTTGTTTTTGATAATGAGATCAAGATTGCCAAGACTAAGGGTAAGGTTAATAATTTGGCAGAGCGAATTGAGAAAACATGGTCAGAAAAGTTGCAGACAAAAGCTACAACAGGAATTTCTCATACACGTTGGGCGACACATGGTGAACCAAATGAGATTAATGCTCATCCTCACCTTGATAATGATGGCAGAACAGTTCTTGTGCATAATGGAATTATCGAAAACTGTAGGGCGTTGAAGGCTCGTCTGCTTGCAGAGGGACATACTTTTGCATCAGAAACAGATACAGAAGTCCTTGCTCATCTAGTTGGCAAGTATTATAAAACAGATTTGATTGAAGCGGTCTGTGAAGCCCTTAGTAAAGTTGAGGGAACGTTTGGTATCGCAGTTCTTGCAAAAGACAAACCAGATGAGATTGTTGTTGCAAGAAAAGGTAGTCCAATTGTTATTGGAGTCGGTGATGATGAAACATTTGTGGCGAGTGATGCCGCAGCGATTGTTGCTCACACAAAAAATGTTATATACCTTGATGATGGTGATGTAGCTATTTTAACTGCCGGTGAGGTCGAAGTTCGAACTTTAGAAAATTCACCAATTTCACGCGAAGTTTCTACACTCGAATTTGATGCTGACTCAGCAGAAAAGGGTGAGCATAAACATTTCATGCATAAAGAAATTTTTGAACAGCCAGATGCTCTACGTAATGCAATTGGTGGTCGCCTTGATAAAGACAAAGCTACTGCAATTTTATCAGGTTTGTCAATGAGCCCTCGAGAGATGGCTGAGTTACGCAGGTTTATCATGGTAGCTTGTGGAACATCAATGAATGCTGGACTTGTCGGAGAATACTATTTTGAAGATCTTGCAGACATGATAACAGATGTTGAGCAGGCTGCTGAATTTCGTTATAGAAACCCAATTATTGGGTCTCAAGATATGGTTCTTGCCATAAGTCAATCAGGTGAAACAGCTGATACACTTGCTGCAATTAGAGAAGCCAAACAAAAAGGTGCTTTGATTAGTGGGTTATGTAATGTTGTTGGCTCAACAATTGCTAGAGAAACAGGTCGTGGAGTTTATCTTCATGCTGGACCTGAAATTGGTGTTGCTTCAACAAAAGCATTTACATGTCAGGTTGCTGTTCTACTTATGATGGCACTGAAATTTGGCCGCGGTAGACGTCTTTCAAGAGATGTTGGTCAGAAACTTTGTGCAGCCATTTCTAACATACCAAAATATGCAGAAGAGACTTTGAAACTTGATGGGCAGATCCGAGATATTGCAAAAGTTTATGCAGGCGTTGAAGATGTTTTTTTTATTGGGCGAGGTTATATGTATCCAGTTGCTCTAGAAGGTGCTTTGAAACTCAAAGAGATAAGTTACATACATGCAGAAGGCTATCATGCTGCAGAGCTTAAACATGGGCCAATTGCTTTGCTGGAACCAAGAGTTCCTGTTGTTGCATTGGCGAACGATGTTCCAGGTAAAGATAAAACCATTGGCAATATCGAGGAGTGTAAAGCCAGAAATTCTCCGGTTATTGCTGTTGTGACAGGTGATGACCCTTGTGTTGATGGTCTTGCTGATCATATCATTCGTGTTCCTGAAACACCAGATGTTATTGCTCCTATAACTGTGGCAATTGCTTTGCAGCTGTTTGCTTATCATATTGCAGAATTTAGAGGGTGTGAAATTGATCAACCTAGAAATCTTGCAAAAAGCGTTACGGTTGAGTAGGAAAAAGGTTAGACTGTTAGATTGTTAGACAGTTAGACATGGCAACGCCGTGGGCAGGGAATTAATTGTTATTTGGGAGCCAGCTAAGTACTACGTGATGAGTAGGAAGGTGAAATCACTTCGTTCGCCGTGATAAGTTGGACGTGCTAGGTGATAAGTTTTTCCGCGCCCATGGGACGCGGCTACAGCATGGAAATTCACATTTAACCTTTGATTGCTGAATCAGCTCTGTAGCTGAGTCGGTTCGGCTCGGTAGACTGAGTCACTTGGTTATTGAGTCACTTAGTCAAATGTTTACCATTTACAATTTAGCTTGAAACAAGGAGAAAGGTTGTGACCCACAAGATAAAACAAGACCTAGTCTTTGTTTATGAGTCGGTGATGAATCGACTTTTTGTTGTCGCAACTCTTAGTTTACTTATCGGTATTTATCTTGGGCATTTGGGAATTATTTTCAGCTATTCTACACTCATACTGATTCCATGCTTTCTTATATTCTTATTTGTGTTGAATGCAAAAAAATACAGGATTATAGTTCTTCTTTTCGTAATCATCTTGTTTTCAGTTTTAGGCAATGCTGTTTTTAAACATTATACCCAAAGAATTTTGTGCAAAAGTCAGCTGGTTGATTTTTTTCATCATAATGAAGTTGATGGATTAACCGGCATTGTTGTTGGTGATTCAACATGGAAAAAAGTCAATGCTTCTAATGATGTCACAAAACTGACATTTCCCATGAAGCTTGATGGTGCAATTTTGTCAAGTGGTGATGTTGTTGATGTTTCCGGAAAAATCAATGTTGTATGGTTGATGGGGCGGTATGACACCGATAATATGCCAGCTTATGGCAACAGACTTAAACTTGGTGGAATGTATTGCCGTACCAATAGTGTTGATAGGGGTGTTGATAAATATATTTTCAAAATTACTGCGTGTTCATGGAAAAGTGAAGAACTGGAAAAGAATGTTTTCTCATCAGGGATTTTATTACCAATACACAGATATAAGCTGTTTTGCTTTAACCTACGAAAAACAACTTTAAAGATTTTTGATATGGGGCTTGAAAATTCTCCCAATATTTCAAGCATCTTGAAATCTATTATTGCTGGGCGAAGAGTTTTTCTTAGTCAGCAGTTTAAAGAGAATTTGATTAGAACAGGAACAATTCATATCATTGCGGTTTCAGGGCTGCATGCAGGTATTGTTGCAGGTATAATCATTGCTATGCTTAAGCTCTTCGGCTGTCCTCGCTATAGATGGTTTTATATATTAGCACCAATCTTGATTACATACACCTTGTATACAGGTGCAAGACCAAGTTCAATACGAGCATGTCTTATGCTACTTATATTTTACTTCTCCAATGTTATAAATCGTAAGAGTGATGTTTTGTCAACCGTTGCAATATCCGCTTTTGTAATCTTGATTATTAATCCAGTTGAACTTTTTGATTTGGGCTTTATTTTTTCATTTGCAACCGTATTGGGTTTGATTCTTTTGTTTCCTCCCGTATACGGCTTTTTTGAAAGAAAACCAAGATTTAATCCAATCGATTTTGTTCCTGAACCACCACCAGAAAAGAATTTCCTGAGTAAGGTTATTACGTTCGTTAAGGTTATGTTTGTAGTCTCTCTTGTTGCATGGTTTGTCAGCATGCCTTTGACTATATATTTCTTTGGTAGGGTTGTGTTCGTTGCCCCGCTGGTAAATGTTCTTGTGGTACCTCTTACTTTTTGCTTAATCTTAACAGGTATAATATCGTTGTCCTCTGCAATTCTATATGCTGGACTGCCTTTTTATATTAATAAGATTAGTATTATCTTTGCAAGTGCGTTAGAGTATATAATTGATTATGCAAGTGGATTCAAATTTGTGACCATAGAAAATGTGGATATTAATAACATGGAGTTTTTGCTTTATATTCCTATGATTGCAGTTGTGTTGTTTTATCAGGTATACAAGTTTCGAAAACAAAATGAAATTAATGAGCTTTGGAATTGCAGAGCTGAGATAAATGAGAACTTCCACTAAATCATAAAGCTTAATTTTTCGGTTGAACAAGAAAACATCATTTTGAGCCAACAAAATCAAGGAATGACATTTAAAATTGTAATTATTTGGCTGATAAACATTGAAATTGTTGTCAACGGACGCCGAGGACGTATTAGCTCCTCCCCGACTGGCTTTGCTAGTCCCGCTCTGCGGGAGGAGGTGTTCGAGGAACGAGAACGGAGGGGTGTTTCTTCCAGCTGGCAATATAATATTAAACTGCACAATGGGAGGGTCAGCGTCCCCGCTGACAGAAAAGCTATCCAACCGAAAAATCAAGGTCATAAAAACATTTTTTTTTACAGTCTTGAATATGTCTTTAGATTATGATAAGGTTCACAATATTTTTGATGATATAATTTTACAATCGAATGAAAAAAAGAAAAGGAATAATAATGCAGTATACAATTTTAGGAAAAACGGGGCTAAAGGTTTCCCGTCTTGGTTTTGGAGCCATGCGTTTGCCGATGACTGAAGAAAAGCTGGTTGATAGAGATAAAAGCACGGCTATGTTTCACAAAGCAATTGAAGCTGGGGTTAATTATCTTGATACAGCTGTTTTCTATTGTCATGAGGATAGTCAAAAAGCGCTTGGAGACGCTATACAAGGCAAATGTCGTGAGGATCTGGTCATCTCTACAAAAAATCACTATTTTGAAGATGATGAAAAAATGTGGTGGACCAATCTGGAGAACAGTCTGAATTATATTAAAACTGACTATATTGACATTTATAACACGCATGGCATTCAGTGGAAGGCTTATAAAGAGAAGGTTGAACCAAGAATTTCTAAATGGCTGATAAAAGCCAAGGACCAAGGTCTTATCAGACATATCGGCACATCGTTTCATGATGATCTTGAAGCTCTGAAAAAAGTTGTGGATACAGGGTTTTATGAATCAATCACTTTACAGTATAATTTGCTTAATCAAGGATTTGCAGAAGGCATTGATTATGCCAAAGCAGCGGGCATGGGGGTTGTAGTAATGGGACCTGTTGCAGGTGGGCAGCTTGATACACCATCACAAACATTTGGTAGCCTTGTCAGCTCCATCACAAAAACACCTGAACTCGCAATGCGTTTTGTTCTGGCAAATCCAAATGTTGATGTTGCTCTTTCCGGTATGAGCACAATGCAGCAAGTTGAAGAAAATCTGGCAACATGTTCAGATCCGCTGCCTTTAACTCCTGAAAACTATGAACAGATTAAGGTGCAGCTTGAAAAACTTAAAAAGATGTCTGATCTTTATTGTACTGGTTGCGGATACTGTACGCCTTGTCCTGAAAAAATCCCAATACCCAAAATTTTTGAATTGTATAACAAAGCAAGAGTTTATGATATTTTGGAACGTAGTAAAAAGAGCTATAATCGTATTGGAACTAATCCAAAAAATCCGGAGAATAAGGCTGATGCCTGCACGGAATGTGGTGCTTGTGAAAAGAAATGCCCTCAGAACATTCCTATACGTCAACAACTGAAAGATGCATGTCAGATGCTTGCATAAAACTCTGGAAAGTATTAAGTTATGGAAGGTTGTAGCTTTGTGAAGCGTAATTATATTTATTTGCTTATATATCTAATTGCATCAATACCTTTTCTGTTTCTTTATAGATTCCAGACAACACCAGATTACATATCTTATGTGTCTATAGCTGAAAAGTGTCTTGCTGGTGATTTCCATAATGCTGTAAATGCATACTGGGGTCCGATGTTTTCATGGTTGCTCATGCCTTTTATATATTTCAACTGTCCGCCGGTTCTGGCTGGTAAATTTATCCTGCTTATTGCTGGTGCAGTTATTATATTGCTTACGTCCAGTTTGCTCAAAAACTTTGGAGTAGCTAAAAAGGCTCGCAGCATATCATTGCTATCACTTATACCAGTTTTACTTTATTATGTTTTTATGTTTATGTCTCCGGATTTGCTGCTGGCAATGTTTTTGCTTGCCGCGACAGTATTGATGTTTTCAGATAAATATAAAAAAAGTAAAATCTATCCAATTTATATAGGAATATTAGGTGCTCTTTCATATTTCTGTAAGCAGTATGGACTACTATTTTTTGTAATTAACTTCTTTGTTTTTTCATTCTGCCAACTCATTCAAGTTTCTAAAGCAGAGAAGTTACGTGTAGCTATTAATGGTTGCGTTGTGCTGGCAATAACTCTTGTGATAAGCTTTGGCTGGATTTATGCACTTCATGCAAAATATGATACATGGATGATAGGTTCTGCCGGGCAGTATAATCTGGCTGTTGGGCCGGAATCATCAGGACAGATTCATAGAATTAACGGGCTAATAGAACTTCCTAATGAGTCCGCAGTCTCGGCTTGGGAAGACCCAACATATTACAAATATGAACCACGGTATCTGTCGATGAAAACCATGGCATATTTTGTGTCGCTAGTCTTAAAAAACATGTTCACAACGGTGGCTGCATTTCAAAGTATTAGTGCCTTATCCATTGCAATAATAATTTGTTTCTTTTTAATGCAGGTATGCACATGCAATGACAGTGAAAATGGACATAAAAATGGAGTTGTAAAGTTTCTTTTTGACCTGTTGGGGTTTGTAAAGAGCCTTTTTACTAATAAAGATTGGAGCATACTCTTCTCGCTTATAATTTTTGTTGCAGGTTATATGCTTGTTCGTGCAGACATTCGCTTTATATCATTTGCCGTTGTTTTACTCATTGTAATAGGAGGTGTATGTCTTCAGAAGGTTCTGGATACAAATTTCTTTGCCGACAAATTCAGAACTCAACTTTTCTTGTTAATTTACTTTATTACCTTTGCCTGCTTTCCGGCAGTGGAACTAATAAACAATGCCAATTATGGGAAGTGGCACTATCGCGTTACAGACTCTATACAGGAAAATTTCAAACAGTCAGGCCTTAGAATTGCCAGCAATCTTAATTGGCATGACACTCTCTATATTGTTGACCATCTCAATGGAAAATATTTGGGCAAAACAAAGAGTCCAGATGTCAACGAAGAATTGATTCAGGAGTTGACAAAATTCAATATTGAGTTTTTTTTGTTATGGGGAACCGAAGCTGTTGTTGATATTTCAGGTTATATATTAGTTGATGATGAACCAACCTATAACTTGAAAGTCTATAAACGAGTTTTACAATAAAGCTCGGCGTTCCCATGATGGACGATGAATTCTTAAGCCCCGGTGGGGCGGTATCTATGTGACCCCAGGTGTAAATCCGGGGTTGGAATTTCAAATAATGCAGAGGAAGACATCCTCCGTCGCAGCAAGCTGACTTCAGCCTTCGCTCTTCGAGACTACGGCTCGACAAGACGCCCTGGGTTTAATAAACAAGCAACGCTTGTACCTGCTGTGAGCAGTGTATTTCATTCGACATTGGACGGCTAACTTGTTAGTCCCGATCTGCGGGATTCCATGTTGAACGTTCATTTAACGAAAAGTTGACAAGTCTAAAATTGATTTGTAAGTTACTGATAACTATATTGTTAGAAATTATGAAGATAATAAAAGACCATAAAATCCTCCTTCGCTGTTCCAGACTACGGCGTGACAGGCAAGAAAATGAAGGGTTGTAGTATAGAGATAATAATGGAAAGTGAGAACAAAAAGTGAGATACTCTCTGTATTAGAAAAGAACGCTTCGGCTCACACTCAATCCGAAGGCGCGTCTTCGGATTGTAGTTGTGCAGCCGGTTGTTGGCTCCTCTCAGTGATCATCTGATGTGCATCCTCTGCGCTGCGGCACACCTACGAACTAGAAAGTATTTCTAACAGTTCCAATATAAACTAGTTGCATTTCTATAAATTGACAGATGTCGAGCCACAAAGTAGCCCGATATTTCTATTCGTAGGTGTGACGCCAAGTCTATTCTTATCTTATACACACAAATGAGCCGGCCCGTTGCTACGCCGCTATCCACAGCCCGTAGCGACGGTTTTTTGTTTTATGTAGAACTCATAGCGCTGCACAGCACCGTCGATCGCTGTCGATAGCATGATCTTGCTAGGATTCGCCATCCTCGTCACCGTCACTACTATCACCTGTACTATCGCGATCTGATCCTTCCTGATGCGGTTGATCAGAACGATGGTTCTGATCGAAATCATTGCTCTTTTCTTTATCACGCTTTTTGTCGTGCTGCTGGTCATGTGGCAACAAGCGGTCAATGGTCCGATCAGGAATATTAAGCGTGCGAATGGGTAGCGGTATGGTGATTTCAGCCTCGTTGAGGGCCTTTTTGACAGCAAGATGCGCATCGTGCTTGGCATCATAATATCCCGTATCACCTGGACATTTCATCCAGACACCAACCTTCCACGAAATAGACGAATCATCGAATTCCAAGCACCAGACCGACACTTCCTTGTCCTCCATACGCCATGACAAGCCAGCAGCCGCATCTCGGAGCACCTGTTCGACCTGGGCTAAATCGCTGTCATAAGGCACGCCAACATCCACATCGACTCGTCGGGATCCGGTCACGAGGTAATTTTCTAACGGTGACTGGAATAACTCTTTGTTTGGGATGATAATGCGCTGCCCGGTGAAGTTCTCTATGATGGTATTGCATAAATTGATCTTTTTAACAAAGCCGAGGTAGCCCTTGGTACGGACAAGGTCATTTACCTTGAAGGGTTTTCTAATGCTCATGATAATACCAGCGAGAAAGTTGGCCGCCAGATCCTGAAACGCAAAACCAATGGCCAAACCAATAATGCCTACACCAGCCAAGAGGCTGGTCACTGTTTTATCAAGATTCATCAAGCTCAAACTGACAAAGCAACCAATACAGACCACGGCTGTTTTCACGATGGTCGTCAGCAGGCTTTCCAATGCCTCACCATCAACCACACGACCAGCAACACGTTGCAAAATGCGCCCAACAATGTTTGCGAGAATGAGCGTCGCAACCATCACTAAAATGGCGACTGCCAAATTCGGGATCATTTCAATTGCCGACTGCCACCACGATCCCAGCTTTCCCAGGACGATATCGACTACTTTGGATACCGAATCAGCCTGGGTCAAAGCACTGTCTACTCCGCTCTGCTGAACCTGCTGTGCTTGGTCTTTTGCTGCGGGATTCAGTACTGCTGCAACATTCCAGCTCATCATGCTCTGATAAATATTCATTTCTGTCTAGCCTCCTGCTTTTCATACCACTCCGTACCGGGACATTGCATTCCCCGGCCAATTCCTTGAGCATGGAACTGATTTGCGATATCTGTTGTTCCCTGTGTGATACACCCATGATTTTTTTACAAGTGGGAGATAGTTATCCCGCAAGGGTTACCCTCGGGGGCCAACGTTAAGTTCTGCGAATCTTTTTTCCGTGTCAGCAGAATAAATTATTTCGCAGCAACGACCTTGTTAGCGGTATCATCTTCTGATAAAGTGCTGACAAGCCAAATTACGTTTTGTATTTTCTGTTTTTGTTTTTTTTAAACGCCGAAGCGTTTTTTAATTTCATGACCTCGATAATAATAGGTCATCACAAATCGGTGCTTGCGTGCCGATTCCTTTTAAGCGACTTGCTTTTGCGTTGCGCATCAATTTGTTATGCTGTTCTCTTTTTGTTAATATTATCCTGATTATCAATTTTTGCAGCTTCGTTTCTAATTATTTCAGCAAGTTTATGCAAATTGCCGCCAGACTCATTTACCAATGAATCTTTTATGTTCCAAATTTCCTCAATTATTTCATCTTTAACTTTCATGTTTCTAATCTCCCATAAGTTCTTCAGGTGTGCATATTTCTGGCAATGTGTAACCAGAATTCCTACATATTTCCCTTAAACTTTTAAAATTGTGTGGATTCGCAAGATGTTGTTGGGAATTTATTTTTGTTATTTAAATGCAATTATAGCTATAATCATCATCAAGCTCGAGATTCTTTTATAGCGTTAAGAATATCGTTCGTTGTTGCTTTTGTTTTTATGCCAGCAACGTCAAAAGGAGATGTAGAAGATTTTTTAAATACAATTTTGAATGTTTCTCCTCCTCTACGTTTAATAATAACGTCTTCCGATTTTGCAAAGTCGAGAATTGTAGAAAAATTTTGACGAGCTTCTGAATATGTATAAACTTTCATTAAATTACCTCCATGATTTGAATACCTAAACTCTGAGCGACTTCAATCATACGTCGATCCAGAGTAATTAATGGACAACCTAAAGAAATAGCACATACTAAAAAATATGCATCATACGCATAAATATTAAATTTTGACACAATCTTAAGTGCATCACGAATATTAA
This sequence comes from Kiritimatiellia bacterium, assembly GCA_027858345.1. Taxonomy (GTDB): domain Bacteria; phylum Verrucomicrobiota; class Kiritimatiellia; order JAQICX01; family JAQICX01; genus JAQICX01. Next base: position 38,313 of record JAQICX010000038.1, read on the forward strand.
TGTTACGCAAATCAACAGGTATTTGCTGTGTAGCATCCCAAACAGACAACAATTCATCATGTTCAAGTCTATTCCTTTTAAGCATTGCTGATAATGTATTTCCTATTTCAAAGGGCAATATATTAGGGGCAATTAAATCATGCCCTAAGGTAAGTTTAATAATCTTATCTCTTTCTGGTTCATTAAGAGTAACTGCTAAAAAAGTATTTGTATCTGCTGTAATTTTCATAAGTACAATTGTACATGTTTTGTGCTTTTTGTCAAGTGCTGATTTCTTGAATAGTACAAAGTCCTCATTTTTTCGGTTGCAGGTTCTTTTTTTCTCTTAGCCACCAGCCTTCGCCTTGCAGGCTACGCCCGGCACGGCGGATTGACACGGATTTTCACAGATAAATACATTCACGTAATGTCTTTATGCTTAACCACATATGTAGATTGTTTCATGCTGTAAGCCTGATTAAAATTATTTTATAAAAACATCACCCAGTATATGATATTTAAGAAAAACTGTCATGTATTTTTATTGCAATGTCAAACTTCAAGAAAAACAGAACAAACTTATTAACAATAACTTATGCGGATGAAATCCGTGTTTATCCGTGTCGATCCGTGGCTAATAAAAAAAACATAGCCATTTAACTGAAAAACTAAGGTTGGATTGTTGGATTGAGAATGGAGCTTCGTTCCATCCATGTGTAATTCTGGACTTCAACTACAAAATAACACAAACTTCACTTTTTTTGTGAACCCCACTCATCCAGCGAACAAATGCAAATAACAAAGAAAGTTGTCAGCTAATTAACGCTAATTAAAAAAATATTTAAGAATAGAACCACGAATCAAACGAATAAGAAAACATCATAGATGTGGAATCACCACATGCAAATTGCTATACTTGCTTTGGAATCACGCTGTTATCCAACTATTAACTTATTAATGGATGAATGACGGCGTGATAACACAGCATTAAATCTTAGCGTAACTTCGTACTACAACCCTTCAACTTCTTGCCGTGTCCGCCGTAGCCCGGAACGGCGAAGGAGGATTGTTTGGTCGATTACTTCTGATAGCTTTTACAACACTCTTGTTTTAAACACGTTGCAAAACAATCTTACACTTGTCAACTTTTCATGATAATGAGGACATTATCGCTCCCAAACCTGCCAATCAGCCTTAGTCTGCCAAATCTCCTCCCCGGCTAGCTTTGCTAGTCCCGCTCTGCGGGAGGAGGTGTCCGAGGAACGAGGACGGAGGGGTTCTTCATTTAATATTGGACGTTCTTAATCCATTTGTCTTTTTCTCTGCGTTCTCTGTGCCTCTGTGCCTGCCTGTGCGTTGCACGCAGACAGGCGAGAATCTCTTTTGGTTGCCTGCCTGTTCGTGTACTCACGCAGACAAGCGGGTAGGCCACTTCGTTGCTGTCGCAGGCTCCAGCCTCTCTTAGGCTTCGCCACGAGTGTCCGCCCTGTACTACAACCCTTCAACTTCTTGTTTTTTTTGATCGTTTATTTTAAAGAGCATTTTTAACTATCTTATTACAAACAACTTCTGATGCAATTTTATACGCATCAACTTTTCATGATAATGAGGATCCCGCATGCCGGGACTCCCAATATGCCTCAAATCAGCAACAGTTGTTGACAATTTTTGTGTCTTTTGTGCCTTTTTGTGGCTACATTTTCTTATTTTTTCTTCTTTGTGCTCTTCGTGCCTTCGTGCGAGAATCTCTTTTGGTTGCCTGCCTGTTCGTGTACTCACGCAGACAGGCGGCTATGCCGC
>JAQICX010000061.1 GCA_027858345.1 Kiritimatiellia bacterium
CCCAAACGTGCAAACTAATATTATCCTGTAAAAATGGGAGCCCACCCCTCCGTTCTCGTTCCTCGAACACCTCCTCCCGCTTTGCGGGACTAGCGAGCTAGCCGGGGAGGAGCTAATACGTCCTCATCGTCATTAAAAATTGCTTTTCATATTTATCATCCAAAAAGACAAAAAATAGAAACTTATTCCTCTATTTTATTGACTAAAATGCATGTTTATGGCTCCAACCTAAAAACTAGTGAAGATGTTCTCAATTTTTCGGTTGAGATATTTTTTTTTTGGCAGGGTCACGGATAAACAAATATATGACTCATGACTCACGACTCTGGACTAAAAAAAGGCCACTAGTAACGCTGTTGTGATTTAACGAGCGATAGCCTCTCTTAATTTATCCGGGAAAATCCGTGTTAATCTGTGGCTTGTACTCTTTCTTTGTACTACAACCCTTCATTTTCTTGTTTTTTATGGTCGATTATTTCTGATAGCTTTTACAACACTCTTGTTTTAAACACGTTGCAAAACAATCTTACACTTGTCAACTTTTCATGATAATGAGGACATTATCGCTCCCAAACCTTGCAAATCCAGCCTAGTCCGCCAAAACTCCTCCCCTTGCTAAGGGGAGGTGGCGAGCATGCGAGCCGGAGGGGTGAATTTCCTTTTTCCTTGGATATTCGTTGTTGGATATTGGATATTCTTAATCTCTTTAACTTCCGTGTTTTCGGTGTTTTCCGTGGTTAAAAATCTTCTTTCTCTGCGTTCTCTGTGCCTCTGCGCGAGAATCTCTTTTGGTTGCGGCTAGGTCGCCATAAGTTTTCAGTGGCTAAAAAAACATAGCCATTAGTATCCTGCATTTGTGTAATTAGGGTCAGCATTTGGACCAAAACCCAGTTCCCCACATCTTTTACGAAACTTTTTGATTATTTCTGCATATTCATCATCATCAATAAAGTTTTTAGTCTCTTCTGGATTACGTTGCAGATCAAATAGTACTTCCGGCATATCCTCACCGTAGTATTGATATTTCAAATGTCCCCATTTAATCATAAGGAACTTTCCCCAGAATTGTGAAATAGTTTCATTGTTCCATGCATCACTATCTCCCTTTATTAGCGGAACAAGGCTTCTGCTGTCAAGTCCTGAAGGAATAGGAATGTCGCAAAGATCACATAATGTTGCAAATAGGTCACAAAGATTGACATTTTCTTTAATCACTTGTCCGCCCTTAAATCCTTTAGGCCAACGAATAATTAGAGGAACTCTTGCACTGGCTTCGAAGAACTTCTGCTTTTCCCAGATAGAATGTTGACCAAGCATTTCCCCATGGTCGGTTGTGTAGATAATAATCCAGTCATCAATATCTTCTCCTGCTGCCTTTAGACTTTCAAGAACTCTGCCAAACCTCTGGTCGCAAGCCTCTATGTTCGCATAATAGGCTGCGGTGGCTTTTCTGGCTTCAAGTTCGGTAACGTCACCATCTGGACCAATCTTGACGGCACCCGGCATAAATGGAGACTTTCCTAACCATGGATGGTCAAAAACAGGTTCATCTTTATATATAGGAACTTTATCAAGATAGTAGTTGAACAGATCTTCCTGTGCAAAATACGGATAGTGTGGATTGTTTAATCCGAGATATAATACATGCGGAAAATGCTCCAAAGTCCTCTCATAAAATGGATCTACAAAATATTCTGATATGACATTTTCCATTCCTTTTGTTGCATATTCATCCCTAACCTCTGTATGCGGACCAACACCAATACCAGCTTTTTTTATCTCTTTTGAATCTGACCATTTGCCTTCACGAGTCATGTTCGACTGATATCGATCAAATTCTTCCTGATGAGCTCCCGGGATATTTTTCACATCATGTATAAGCATGTCATCCATACCTATTCTACGCCGCCAACCTTGCAGCTGGTCAGATCCCATGTGATGAAGTTTTCCACATGCAGTTGTGATGTACGCATACTGTGAGAATGTTTTTGGCCAAGTCAGATAGCCGGGAGTTAAATCGTCTCCATAATTTTCACATGAGCATGTTCGTGGCAGCTGACCTGCTGCTATACACTGACGGCCTGGAACGCAGATAGGGGACGCACAGTAGGCATTGCTGAATACGACACCTGTTTCTGCAAGTTGGTCAAGAACTGGAGTTCTGACTGTTTTGTCGCCTTCAAATCCTGTTATATCAGCTCGATGCTCATCACTCATTAAAAAAAGAATATTGGGTCGCTTCATTTGTTGTTTCTCCTGCTGTTTGAAATCTGTATTAAATGTCTTTGATAATATTATATTTAGGACTGAAATACAATTTCTTTATTTGAAAATGATATAAGGAACTTAATTTTTCGGTTGAGTACCCCTCAGTCATGCACGCATGACAGCTCCACCCGCAGAGCGGGACTATCCCGCAAGGCGTGGATAGCCAGGGAGCAGTTGTAAAACTTGCAATTCAAACGGTTTGCACAACAACTCACCCACTCCTCCCCTTGAAGGGGAGGTGCCGAAGGCGGAGTGGTCGTGTTGGATATAATTTGTTGAATATTAAGCCTTTACACATATTTTTCATTTTATCACCCGTTTGGTGATAAACCAATGTGTTTTTTGCTAATTTTATTGATCCAAATGCATATTTTTATCTCCAACCGAAAAATTAAGGTATAAGGATAATCTAAGCTACATCATGGGTTGTTGATAGATAAAAGAAAATACTATAATGGCAATCCAAATTAGTATTATATCTAATATCTTAATCATACCGGTGTTGTGTTCTTTATATGGATACATGTTTAAGCCTATAATTGCAGCATTTAAACTTATTATTGTATATATCTGATACCAGTAGAAATGATGTTGTTGTCCTAATAACCATAATATTCCAGAAATTAAGAAAACAACGTTGAGTGTTATTCTTAATTTTATAATGTTTAGTACACATATTGACCACATTAGTAATATTACAAGAGTTGTATAGTAATATGGCTTAAATATGTCTAGCAAAAAATAGTCCCACAGATTTAAGTATATATATGGTATTAATTTGATTATTAAGAGAAATGAAGTTGTGTAGAAAATCACTTTAAAGAGAGTTGTCATTCTTTTGTTCTCTAACGCTTTAAAGTGTAAAAGATTGGGTTTGATTCTGAACAGAATATAATTTGCAGGTACTGTTAGTGCTAGAAGTATAAAAACTATTTTGTTTAAAGAATCATAATACATTTGATTATTCCTTTTTATTGTTTCCTATTGAGAATTATATTTTGTTATCAAATTATAGGACTCATGCCACTCATCTTTAAGAAGCAGCTTTAATTTAGTTATACTTTCATCTGGTTGGAGAAAACGGTCATTTACTCTTATCTGTCCAACTGCATTTTCATAGTTCCATAAAAGATCGATATATTCAGTTCTTTTCTTTGGAGATATCAGAATGGGTGGGAGACCACCTTTCATTAGGGGTAAATTTGAGATAAGCCTTGCAACTCTACCGTTGCCATCAAAGAATGGGTGAATGCGAACAAAGCTCAAGTGACACCATGTATAAACATTAATAGCCTTTGTCTTTGTATTGGCAGAATTAAGTTTTCGATTAAACTCTTTTAGCCAACGAGTCATAAGTTTTGGTGTATCGGTTGGAGATGCATATTGCATGTAATGCATTTCTCCATTTAGCACTCCTGTTGTGCCATTAAAATCTTTTTTCCAGTCACCAACAGGACGTAGACTGTCAATAGCTGTTTTTTGCATTACACATCGGTGGAGATTGAATAGATCTTCATCATATATTTTGTCTTCTTTTAATAAATCAAGAATTAATTCAATGGCCTTTGCATGACCATAAACTTCTTCGTGTTCTCTTAAAGGTTTACCGCTGATTGTTAGCCCATATTCAAGAACCTTACTTGTTTCTCCTAGGGTTAGGGTATTACCTTCGATAGCAGTTGAGTCATGTGTCCACAGAGTTATAAACTGTTTAATTATAGATGTTTGAATGTCTTTTGGTAAATCAGGAAAATATGGAAAAGAGTGTGTTTCTTTTTTGTCCAGAACATTAAGGAATGATACAACAGAGGTGTGTGAAATGTTAATGCTATATTTGTCTGATAGAGTCTTTGCAATAGTTCGGTAACTCATTCCGTCACTTCGCCACTGCCGAACTTCTGTCTCATATTTCCCGATTATAGATTTACTATTTTTCATTTTTTCATCCTTTTTGTAATACCTAAAAGTAGCAAAATTAGAACAAATTTAGTATTACAAGACAGATGTTAGTACAATTTACATGAACGTGTCAACAAGTTTTTTATAACTCAAGAAGGAATCGTCCGCATTCAGGTGTGCGTCCCCAAGTTTGTTTGCCATTGAAAAATAACTTGTGAAAGCTTCTGCATAACCACAAAATGTTTGTTCGCTTAGTCAACGATTTCGTTCAATGATGTCATCAGCAGAATGGCAACAGAGGTGTAAATATGATTAGTGCTAAGATAATAACAGATGGTTGCGACGCTGGCTTTATGTTTTTTTACATAATGTTCCTGTTTTGCATGAGTTGTAAGTTTTATTTTTTTATACGTGCTTCTAGTGTATCTGTTTTTTCATTGAGATTCATCTTGCGATATAAAGATATTAGATTCTTTTGAGTCACAATAATATTTGGATTATCTTCGTCAAAATTATTTAGCAAAATATCCAGGGACCTTTGATAAAACAATTCTGACTGTTCGTAGTCGCCTTGAAGCTTACACATAAGACCTAGATTATTTAAGCTCGAAGCTACGCTCAAGCTATTTATTCCGGATTCTTTTTCTCTTATTGATAGAGAGCGTTCATAAAGTTTTTTTGCCTCATCATAATTTCCATTAATTTTGTATACTAGCGCAAGTTTATTTAGACATTTGGCTACAGCAATATTGTCAGATCCTTGTTCTTTTTCACAAACAGATAGAACTTTGGTGTAAAATAATTCAGCTTGAGCATAGCTTTTATTGTCCCAATATAAATCACCTAAATCACTTAAGCTGTTTGCTAAATATGGATAGTCATGAGTTGGATTTTTTTTATAAATTATCCATGATTCTTGATAAAGAGGTTTAGCCTTTGCATAATCTCCTTTAGCGGAATACACTAAAGCAAGCTTATTCATAGTTATGGCCACCTCTTTTGGGCTTTTGTCAATAAATTCTTCAAAAATCGTAAGAGCTCTTTTATAAAGAGGTTCAGCTTTGTCATAATTTTTCATAGCCATATATACATCAGCTAGATTATTCAAGCCCATTGCAGTAGCAAAACTATTTGAACCTAGTGCCTTCTCACATTCTGTAAGTGCACGAGTATAAAATAGTTCAGCATTTGCATAATCGCCCTTATCCTTATAAATAATCGCCAGATTATTAAGAGTAATTCCAAGTGAATAACTATTGGACCCCATAGTTTTTTCTTTTACATAAAGAGAACGTTTATAATATGGTTCAGCTTTATTATTCTGACCCATATTTCGATAAAGTGTTCCTAAATTATTCAATACCATAGCTACCTCTGGATGAGTTGGACCGAATTGTTTTTCTCGAACAGCAAGAAGGCTAATATACAAAGTCTCGGCCTGTGTGTATTTCTCCTCTGCTATATATAATTTCCCTAATCCATTCCAACATGCAATAATTTCTTCCTTATTATTCTTATGTGATTGCTGAAAAAATGAAATGGCTCTGTTATATAATAGTTCTGCTAGGTCAAATTTGCTTTGGACTCGATAGATGTCTGCTAATATTTTAAGACTATAAGCCTCGGCGTAACGATTTGAGTCAGGGAGGTCTTTTGTTGTTTCTAAAGCCTTTTCAGCATAGAACGTAGCTTTATTATAATCACCTTGCTTAAAAAGTGTCACAGCTTCTTGGCTTAAGGCTAACCATTTGTCCTCAACATCATTTGCGAAAGCAAGCGAACTTTTAAGTAGGAGCGTAACGAGTAATATTATTAGTTTTATTTGATTCGATGTTGTGTGTTTTTTTTTCATAAGACCTAATTTAAGTGAAACTTTCTTTAGCATACATTTGTTGGATTGTTATATTGATTTTCCTTAATGTGCATTAATATTTGTTGTATAGTAGTATTACAATTCAAAACTGTCCAGCATATTTTGTTGATTCAATACCGTAAAGTCAATTTTAGGGTTGAATGCCTCTTCGAACGCAGATTGGCTTTTATCCCGTAAGGCGAGGATAGCAGTCAAACAGCCTGCCTTGGGTGGTAACGCTTGAACTTAGAGTTTCTCGTAGGTCTGGCGATAGACATGCTGGCTTGGTTGCCGGATGCTTAAGAAATATGTATTTTTGTAACATTCTCAAAGTTTTCAACAAAAGAATATGTATCGATCTGCATTTTGAAAACTGCAATGGTTGGAGATTTGATAAAATTTGCCATTGCCGGATGACGCTTTAGATAAAGTTTAGTTATTTTATTATATTCATTGCCTGTAATCAATTCATATGCCTTGCCACATGCACTGACTCCTTTTGCTTCAAAGCTGTCTGTTGATTGATTTCTTTGATTGTCTATAAATATGGAACATTCAGGATGTTCTTTCAGGTTGCAGTATTTAAGGGTTTCACGTGCAGTAGCAAATATCAAACTCTTATAATTATCATATGGGATAAATGCCATAAGGTTTAGATATGGATATTCCTTCATACATGAACTAAGAATTCCAAAAAGTTGACTGTCAATAAGTTCTTTTAATGAAGGTGTTATCAAAATGTTCTCATTCATAAATATTATTCCTTTCTGTATTTTTTCGGTTCATAGAACCGACTCTATCCCGCAAAGCGGGATTAGCAAAGCTAACCTGATCAAACATCCTACTTTTATTTGCAAGCTAACTCGTTTAGTCCCGCAAAGCGGGATAGTGTTCGATCTATAATCGAATTTTTTAATGGTCATATTCTTTCACTCGTCGGCCGTTTCACTCTGTAGCCGGTCTCAGCAGAGGCCGGAACTATATTTTTTCAGAAAACTTTTAAAAGTTTCTTTTGTATTTTAGCAACTGCAGTCTCTTTTGCTTTTGCTTCAATGTCTACAGTAACACGTTGTTCAATCTTTGTCCAGTAATCTGGAAAATCATTTAGTTCAATAAAATCACTGTGGGGACGTTGCTTGCTGGATTCCCAACCATTTTTGGGCGATGAAATATGAAAATGTGGCTCACGTCTTAAAGCATTCCAAGTTTCAATACTTTTATCAGTTGCTTGTTCCACATTCAACCCATCGGGATTACAGCGATGATGATGCACGTCATAAACAAGCGGTATTCCAAGATCACAGCATAGTGGATACAAGTCCTCAACAGTATACGAAATATCATCATTTTCCAAGGTTAAATGTTTGCGAATAAGCTCTGGCATTTTTTTATACACTTCGGCAAAACGTTTGATTGCGGTAGCTTTATCTCCATATACTCCACCCAAATGAATATTGACATCTTCGGCACCAATAAGTTCCGCAACCATACATTGGTACTCAAGCTCACAAATAGAGTTCTCAACAACTCTTGCTGTGGGAGAGGAAAGCACAACAAACTGATCCGGATGAAAACTCAATCTTATATCATGTTTGTGAGCAAATTCTTTAACTTTAGAGTATTGAAGCCTGATGGCTTGTGAATCAGGTAAATCATCTAACTGATATCCTACATCAGGTTGGGTGTAGACTGGCAATATTTGGGATAGCACACGGAATGCTCCAATATCATTTAAATTAACGAAGTCCAGTGCTTGCAACAAAGTTTTTGCATTATGTAAAGCTATCTCTGAGAGTTTACACAGTTGTGCCTTCCGATCAAGTTTACTCAACGCTTTAGCGGTTGTCTGTCTAAACTTTATCGGTTGTTCATTAAATATACAGCATAATCCAAATCTTATCATGTCTAAGATAATACACTATAATATAATAAAGTGCAATTTTTTTAATATTCTTATTTCCTTGCTTTTTCGGTTGGGTATCCCTCAGTCATGCACGCATGACAGCTCCACCCGCAGAGCGGGACTATCCCGCAAGGCGTGGATAGTCAGGGAGCAGTTGTAAAACTTGCAATTCAAACGGTTTGCACAACAACTCACCTACTCCTCCTGTCGCTTCGCTCCAGTTATTCGTGGAGCGTCGTTCGTTGATCGCAGCACAACAACTCAACGCACGCCGAACATTAGTTCGCCAAAGCTCCTCCCGCTTTTAGGGGAGGTG
>JAQICX010000077.1 GCA_027858345.1 Kiritimatiellia bacterium
TGCGCCACGCGAATATTTTCGAAATTGAATTATGAATGCGAAATAGAAAACCTTAAATAATTAATTTTGCATTGTAAGTATTATTTCGCTTTCATCAGGTAGTGCATCATACTGCACAACTCCATTTTTTACATCATTGCTTGAAATTCTACTTCCCTGTGAGACAGTGCATTTTTGCCAATTTTCAGGGACAACTGTTTTTATTGTCAAAGGTTGATCGTAAAGTTGCGAATCCAGAGAAGATGTAATCTTGAGCTTGATTTTATCTTTATTGGATGAGATGATTTGAATTTGTGAGTTATCTCTTTCTTGATCGTATTTATAGTAGGATATGTGGTCAGTAATCCATAAATCCCCACGGTCACGTCGTTCAACCAATCCATCAAGAACTTCGCGATACACGTCCTGATTTAATGCCCAGAAGTCCTGATATCCCCAATTGATTTTACGTCGTTCCACACCGTGAATAATCAGATATTCCATGCCCCCAGAAGAAATCGCTTTGTCGGCCAATGCCAACATCTGTGGTGACTTCTGCATATGATATACAGCACCATGATCAGTGAATGTTGGACGATTAATTAAATTGTTTTTTGCAAGAATAGAATTTAACTCTTCTTTGCTGATGTTCCACTTGCCTTTGCCTACACCTGGCTGTGCCCATGAAATTAGTCGGGGATTTTTACCGGGAATAATATCAAGGATATAATCATCGCATCCACCAATTTCGAGTTCAGCGTCTTCAAAGTCTTTAACACCTTGATGAGTCATAGTATGATTGCCATAGGCCATTCCCTGTTTCCAGACGGCATTGGTCCCTTCCCAATGTTTAATGCATGATTTATATTCACCTTTTCCCGGATTAACATAAAATGTGGCGACTATATCTCTTTCAAGCAATTCCGGCACTGCTACCTGATAGTGACTAGGCCAACTATCGTCAAACATTAAAAGAAAACAGGCTTTTTTATCGTTCTGCCATTTTGTAATGCTGCTTGTTCCAATCTCCTGATTTGCGGCAGCAATGTTTAAAATGCCAGCCGACAAAACCATAATAATAAAATTAAGTTTACTCATCATATTTTTTTCCGTTTCTTTTTTTTTCTGTCAAAAGTTTTGCCTCTTTCCAAGATCTGTTTTGTTATAAATCTATGGGATACAGACTTTCCTGACAAAGCCCAGAAAATGAAGGATTTGACCTCCAAATGCTCCAGTTTTGCTGAAAACAGTCAAGATTGTGCTGGATAATAACCACCTGACATTGGCTCAATCACTATTCTGCAGACCAATATCGACGGTGGAAATGTCCAGAGTCGCAAACACTCTGGACGCCGTTGCCTGCAATACGATACTTATTTCACCACAATGATGGTACCCATGGGTGCGAACTTCAGTTTGCCTGTGCCCTCGAAGTCAGCACTTTCAAAGACGGCCCCGCTGCCCACAGCCCCATAAGTACCAGTTGCTGGTTGCACAACACCGTTCAGTGTCAGCGTCCCAATCTGTTCGGGAATGGTATTGTTTAGCGTGACAACGCCTCCGCTGACTACCGTCAAGTTAGCCTTGTCATCAAGGCCATCGTTGCCGTCCAGTGTCAGGTTCGCCCCGTTGGCGACAGAGATGTCGCCGCTGCCCAGCGTTCCGCCGCTGCCAACAGTCAGCACACCGGCATTGACGGCGGTTGTGCCGGTGTAGGTGTTCACGCCATTGATCACCAATGTACCGTCGCCGGCCTTTGTGAAGCCCTGGCCCGCGGCACCTTCACCGATGGGGCCGCCGAAGGTCAGCGTGTTGGCACTTACCGTGATGGTGGGATTGGCCGCGCCCAGCGTCACCGCCCCAGCGCCAAGATCCAGGCTGGCACTGCCCTTGAAGGTGAAGCTGTTATTCAAGGCGATGGCATTGTCAGTCGTCAGCACCTGACCGTTACTGTTAAGCTTACTGCCGCCAATGGTCAACGGTCCCGTCCCCAGTGCCGTCGGACTGTTGATCGACAAGGTCATACCGGCACTGCCAAGAGTGACACCGCCCGTGAACGTGTTGTTGCCACTGAGCGTCTGGGTGTAGTTATAGATGTACCATCCGCTACCGGTGACAACGAGTTTGATGTTCCCGTCGATGTCGCCGGAGAATCCGGGTGAATAGGTGGCGTAGTTGCTACCTGAGGGTCTCCAGTCGCAGGTCATCGTCGCAAGGGTCTCGGAGCTGTTTGTGATGCCGCCTGTTCCCTTAATGCCATTGCTTTTTGCGGAAATGCCATTGAGGTCGAGGATGCCGCGGGGATTGATGTTCACGTAGCAGTGATCCCAACTGCCGATGGAGTCGGCTTCATAGAGCTTGGCATCCGTACTGAGTTTTAGGGTACCGTCGTTAATGATCAGTGCGCCATTGGCCGTTGACGACAGCGTCACCGTTCCCGGGGTGTTGATCCGGATGTAGCCGCTGCCGTAGGTTGCTGCGGTCAACGTTGCATTGAGCGCCATGTCCACGGAGCCGCCGAGGGTGATGTTATCGCCTGTTATGGCCGTGCCGATTGTCGTTCCTGCCGTATTGCACGAAAGGATGATCGCCTCTTTGTTATTGGCGTCGAGGTTCGCATTCAAGGTTCCTCCAGTCAGCGTAATCGGGTTGCTGCCACTGAACAGAAGGCCGTTTTGCGGAATTAGCGAGGTACCGGAGTTAGTGACAGTCTTTTCGCTTCCACTGGTGTTGTCCAGCTGGAGTGTGTTCGACGCATCTCCGGTGATTGCCACGTCGTCGCTCAAATCGAGTCGAACGTTAGCGTTTCCTGCGGCATAGGTGGTTGTCTGCTCGGTGCTGGAGTCGAGAAGTCTGACCCCGTTGGCGGCACCATCGTATGTGGCGAATCCGATGCCTGTTCCCGTGTCAGTGGCGTCAAACAACACCCCACGCAAAACGGCAGCGTTGATCGTCCCCAGAGTGCCGATGCCATCAAGTGCGGCAAAAGCCCCGTATGTCGATGCCGTCGGTGGCGTCGTGAACTTGATGTTGGACGTATTCGCGCCTAGGGGAGAGCCGAGGCCGTTTCCGAAGTAAAGCGCCGAGAATCCGGTGCTCCGAGCGGCAAGTGATGCGAACGTCAGAAGCACGGACTGTCCCAATCCAGGGGATAGGGTGATGCCTGCGGCTCCGCTGCCATGCGTCAAAACTCCCGCCGTTTCGCTTGTTGCTTCTGTCTCGTTTCCGAGGACGCTCATTTTGCCCGCAAGCGTGACGGCTGCTCCATCGCCAATGCGGTTTGTGTTTGCAGCGGTGTTGTCCAGTATGACGGTTCCTTCGTTGTTGATCGTCAAGTACGACGTTCCCACCGAGCCATTGTTTTTCAGCAGCAGTGTTCCGTTGTTCACGACCGTTCCCGAACTGTATGTGTTCTGCGCTCTCATTTCGAGCACGCCATCTCCTTGCTTCGTCAGTTTTCTGGAGCCAGAGATGATGCCGCCGACTGAAAGCGTTTTGTTTTTGACCGTTACTGTTCTGTCTGCGCTAAGCGTAACGTTTCCACTGCCTAAATCGAGGTTTTCACTCCCGACGTATGTGAAGTCGCCGTTCCATCCATAGCTGCTGTTGCCCAATGCTAGGTTCAGAACGGTGGTGTCTAGTCCGCCAGCATTAATGGTAAAACTTCCCGCGCAGGTGGCACTCGTGCTGCCTCCGATAACCAGCGTACCTGCTCCACTTTTCGTCAAACTTCCCGTGCCGGATATGTTGGCACTGGTAACGATTCCTGCCGAACCTGGGTTGAACGTCAACCCCGCATTGTTGACGATATCGCCTGCGATGCTGCCTGTGCGAGTTCCATCGCCGACCTCAAGATAGCCATCAGAAACAGTTGTGACTCCTGAGTATGTATTGGCTCCGCAAAGTTTCAAGAGTCCGTTACTGGTCTTGGTGAGGCTTTTGCCATCTCCGCTGATTGCACCCGTAACGACAACATGTGTGTTATTGCCTCCGTATCCCTGCATGACGCTCCAGATGCTGTTCGCTGCGAGAATTACATTTGCAGCAATCGTCTGAATAGCACCCGTGTTAGGGCCGTCATGCTTGACAGTAGTCACCGTCAATGTATTTCCTGCAGCCACATCTGTACCGCTACCTATCGTGATATTCGGAACTTGTGACCAGTTTGGGTTTACATTTAGCGTATCAACAACTTGCGGGGCACCGAGCGTAATCACTTTGCCGTCAGAGAGTCCTGCCAGGCCAAAAAGGGCTGTGTCGCTACTGCCAGGTTTGACATCGCCAGACCAGTTTACGTCGTTGTTCCAGCTTGTGCCGGTTCCACTAGGGCCTCCATCCCAGTTTATCGCTTGTGCATTGATGACCCCCAAAACCAATATGATCATGATCGCCGAGGCTATCTTACGCATATTTCTATTTTTCATATTATCACTCCTTCTTTTTATTGTTATAGTTTCGTCTTTTTTGTTTACTGTTTTGTTCTAAATGCGCCAACACCAACCGCCCATAGTTCCTGAGTTTTGGGGTTGTAGCGCAGGATTAGCGGTTTTCGGTAGGAGATGTCGCCGCAGATGTCTGTCCATGTTTTTCCACCATCATCCGATCGGTAGATGCCGCCTGCGCTGGAGCCGCCCCAAGTCACAGATGAGAACCAAATTCTGTTGGCATTTTCAGGATCGAATGCAATGCCGACGACCGATCCCTTACGTCCTTCGATATTGGAGATTTTTTTCCAGCTTGTGCCATGGTCGGTACTCTTCCACAGTTCGTTGCCTCCGGCGTAGACGGTTCCGTCGTTTGTCACTTCGACGTTGAAGAGATAGGCGTCAGGACCGTTCATGCGAGCCCAGCTTGCGCCAGCGTCTTCACTGCGCCATACACCGCCGTTTGCGCCAAATCCGCCCCAGAAGATCCTGTTTGAATCCGTCGGGTCTACGGCAATGCCATAGAACATGCGACGAGTACCCGGCTGGTTTTCGAGCTGTTTCCAAGTGTAGCCGCCATCTGTTGTCTTGAACACGCCGCCACCAGATTTTCCGTTCTCTGCATCTCCGTCGATGCCGAGATACATTGTTAATGGGTTGTTCGGATCTGCAGAGAGCGCACGGGCATAGCCTTCGCCCCACATTGTATTTTTCTTCGGTAGATAGTCAGGAAGGCCAACGGCGTGCTTGAATGTCTTTCCCGAGTCATCGCTGACGAGGACATGGTTCGGGTAAACCGCTGCGCCGCGCCAAGGCGAGACGGTAGACACGATATGGTATTCACCGTTCTCTTTTTGAAAAGCAGCAACGCGCCACTGATGACCACTTTCGCCTGATGCGTAACGTAGTGGTGAAAGTTGACTCCATGTGCCACCATTATCGGAGCTTGTTAAAAGCCCTTCATCCATGGCTACGGCGAACACTTTGTCGTTGACGAAGCGTACATCGTGGAAGCAGGTGATGTCTGCGCCCCGTGAGCTCTCCTGCCATGTGATCCCGCCATCCGTGCTGAGGATGTTGTTCCAGTTTGCGGAGATGAAAATCGTATCGGGGTCTGCAGGACTCAACCCAATGTTGGTGCTGCTGCTGAGTTCTCCGGTTCCTCCCTTTGCATCGTCTGGATTGGTGGGATTCCCGACGAGATCGCGTGTAAACTTCCTAACCCCTGTCCACGACTTGCCTCCGTCAGTGGAACGGTAGTAGGTGCCTGCCCAGTTGCCGTTGGCGATCAGATGAACGATGTCGGGGTTCTTGGGGTTCACGAGAATCTCACGCATGGTCGACTTTTCTGGTAGGCCGTTCGAGAATTTTTTCCAGGAGTTTCCACCGTCAACCGACTTCCAGACGCCTGCGGCATTGAAAGCACCGTAAATGATCTTTGAATTCTTTGGGTAGACGGCCAAGTTCATTGAGGACTTCGGAGTGTCGAGAAGCATCCAAGATTTTCCGGCATCCTGACTTCGGAATGTTCCGAGCTTGCTATGGCAGATAAAGATGAGGTTCGGGTTCGAATCGGAAACGATGATTGAGGCAATCGGATTCTTTTCAGCCGTAGCAGGAGCCAGTGACCCTCGCATGGAGGTTATAAATGGTGCGTCGCCAGACTTGCTGGTGCGCCAGCCTTCATTAGATCCTGCGGCATCCCATTCGCCGAGCACAACAGCCTTCGCTGTTGAGTCTATGGGCTGGAGTCGTACGTTGTCGACCCCGACTTCTCCATTGAATTCAGCGCCGTTGGAAATCACTGCGATGTGCACCATGCGAACAGCTTTGATGTCGTGAAGGGTACTCAAGTCGAATGAAAGATCGATCCATTCCCCAGGTTTTGAGTCTTTGAACGGGCTTTGTTCCCATTTCCAGTCGGAGCCAGACTGGACAACAAGGGCGACTTTGAGAGGCGGTGCACCTACTGGCGTGAAGAACGAGGCGGATAGAGCCTTTTGTCCCGACCAGTCTTGAACGGTGTTGAAGTATTTCTCGAGACGTCCAGCATGTTTCCAATCGTTAGCCGGCGATTTGAAGGAGGCCCAAAGGAAGCCGCTTCCGGATGCCGGTTTAACCTGAGGCACTGAATCGTCCTTTTTGATGGCCGACAGGTAGTCCATGTTGATCCACGTCTTTCCGCCGTCGACGCTCTTGCTGGCTATGCCAATTGCACTACCTGCATAGACGGTATTGGGGTTGGTCGGGTCAATTGCGATCGCTCTGACGCTCCCTGGACGGTGAGCCGAAAGATTTCGCTTGGCTTTGAGTGTTTCTGGAAGAGGAGTCCACTTTTCACCGCCGTTATCGGTCCGCGCCATGCCGTTGGGTGTCATCACATAGAGAACTTGCGGATTGCTTTTTGAAATGGCCATTGAATAGATGCCGTACTCGTGAAGTCCATTGTTGATGAACTGCCAGCTTTTGCCGTGATCGGTTGACTTGTATATGCCCACGACATCTCCACCCAAATACATGATGTTGGGATTCGTTGGATGCATGGCATTCGACCAGAAGTAGCCCCCACCTCCCCAACCGCACCATTCCCAGTCGGTGGACTTCTTAACTGTATCCTGAGCTTGTGCTCCCAATAAAATTCCAAAAAACATTGCAACTAAAATTTTCTTCATAAAATCCTTTTTCTTTCTTAATAATAATCACTTTTTTCACTTAAAACATACCCAATATAAACTAAACGGTTAGTTTTGTCAACTTTTTCTTGCACTTTTTTCAAAAAAAATATATCTTTGTATAAATTTGAATGAAAAATGCCGAATAGAAATTAGATTTAAGGGAATAAAAAAATGGTTAAAAAAGTAACACTGGGCGATGTTGCCGCAAAGGCTGGCTGTTCTAAAGCAGTAGTTTCTACGGTTCTTAACAACGCAAAAGGGCGAACGATAGTCAGTGCAAAAATGCGTGAACATGTTGAAAAGTGTGCAAAAGAGCTGAACTATGTCAAAAACTTTATGGCAAGCAATTTGTCAAAAAAAGAGTCATTTGCAGTAGGTATTTGCGTTTGGGGAACCAATGTTAATTATTATGATAGTGGTTTTTGGAGTCCAATTATTGCAGGTGCAGAAGTTGCATTAGCCAAACAGGAAAAGTCACTCATTCTTATTGGAGAAGAATACGATGACAGCAGCTTTGAAAATTCCAGAAGTTATAACTACCTTCAATCCAATCGAATTGGCTCACTGATTATTTCGATAGAAGCCTACTGGTTCGAGCAATATGATGCACTAAAAGCAAATATTGTCTGGCTGATGCAGGAACGATATGGAAATCACCCAACAGTCATTTACGACCCAACCCCGGGAATAGACGATGCACTCAATCACCTAAAAGAATTTGGACACAAACATATATTCTGGTTTGGCAAAGGTAACGACCCTGCAAGTGTAAAGCGTGAAATTACTCTAAAAAAAATGGTGGCTCAAAAAGGTATGAAACTTACTAGTTTTAATCATGCTTTTGGTGTAAGCGGTACTAAAAAAGATATTATTGAATATATTGAAGATTACAAAAACGCAATGTCATCCACCTTAATAGGTGCCTCTTCAACAGCCGCCTTATGCTACAATGAAAACATTGCATCCGCTGTTTATGGAGTAATTCACGAACAAGGAAAATCTATACCCAAAGATTTTTCGGTAATAGCGTTCGACGACATATATGCCCACACGTTCTACCCAGCTCTGACAGTAATAAGTCATGAACTATACAAAATTGGAGCTGAAGCCGCAAAAATCGCCGTGGAACTGGAAAATGACAAAGAAGCATACGAAAAGTATCGCGGCTTCCGAAAAAGTATTCCAGGCAAACTTGTTCGAAACAATAGCGTTGCACGAGCAAAAAGCTAATTGATAACACAATAGTATTGAGCATTCTAATGTTCAGCGATATCACATCATCATCTTATCCCCGCCGGAGGATGAAACAACCGATAACGTGCCTGAAGACGAGGACTCTGGGAAACAACCTTATCATCTTATCCCCGACGGGCAAGCCCGCCGGAGGATGAGCGAGAAAAATAACCTTGGTCGATCAATGGGCAAGCCCGATGTGTTGTCTATGAGTATGGGCACTCAATCATGCATGGTTCACAAGCAACTGGACGATACTTTTTAATTGGATCATGCTTTTTAAGGGCACTTGCCAAAGTTTCTGCATTAATTTCTGCATCTGGAACCTCGTCAAGCGGCGAACCTAAATATTTAAATCCACAGTCACCAGCAATTGCATAACGCTTGCTCCAGTCACAGCGATTAATATCTCTATTGTTAAAACTGAATGAAACCCCGCCGCATTCAAAAGTTATTTTATCAGATGTCATTGCTGATGTCGGGCATGATTTAATGCAGAATTTTTCGTAATTTTCGCATAATTCAGGGACTTGACCAACCATATCGTCTACTTTAAGTTCGGCATCTGTAACAATTGCTATAAAACGTTGTCTAGTGCCAAACTCTTCGCTAACCACTCTTCCTGATTCAGCCAGAAAACCCAATCCGGAAGCTACTGCAGCAAACCGATTAGAGAAAAGATCTTCCACAAATCCTCTTGGACTGGCAATTGCAGATCCTAATCCCATCAAGTCATTAGTCATAACAGCTTTGTAACCCAAGTGTTTTAGTTTTTGTACAATTTTAGATGCCATCAGATTTCCCTGCCATTGAGTGACATAGGTTTGAAATGAATAAGGTCCGACAGCTTCAGCAGGTGGTTTGGTCGCAAACTCCAACACTTTCTGATGATATCGCAGTCCAATTACTATTACCGATTTGGCTTCTGGCATATAATCTTCTGCCACAAATACTTTTCGAGTTTCTTCTGTTACAACTGGATCATATAATTTAAAGCGATGTGACTTATCACTTGCATTTAAATACTTTTCTCCATCAAAATGAGGCTTGAGCTGTTCTGTAATTGCAGCAATTCGTTCTGCAGATGCAACTCCACAGAGATCTACGCCTACTTCTTTAGCATAATCTTTTATGATTCCAGTTAGGGTCGATTTTCGGTTATATTTCTCTGGAACCAAGAGTTGATTATCAGCAAGGTTTAATGATCTTTCCGGCAAAGTCTTGCGAGTAAAAACGGTATTAATAGAGTATTCAAAGTCAGTATCTTTGAATATGTCTTTGGCAATCTTACGGTTTACCGTTAAAGCCTCTTTATAATTGTGATGCGATCCAGCTGCCGCGAGTGTCATCAGCGACCGAAAACCATAAGCTTCAATATCTTTTGTCAGATCATAACACACCGAATCAATATGATAATCTGCACCTGCGTTAAAACCTCCTGAAGTTAATTGCTCGCGTTTATTATCTTTATTTTTCGAATGTATACGAATCAAAGAAATTGCAGTTTTTGTTCCTGGCAACATGCTGTCAACGTCAATACCTTTTGCCTTCAGACTTTCAGCAGACTGAATAACCACATGTTCAATGCCTTTTGCGTAGCAATCATTAATAAGCTTATCGTTTACGGCTCGCGATTCCAAATTCTCATCCCAACTGATACCATATTTCCGCATTGGTGTCTTAGAATATGACTTATCAAACGTTCGGATTTTTTTAGGAACACAGAACTTAAGACACTGCCCCATCTCACCGCTACGAACTCCATATTTTTCTACAAAATCAATAATGACTTCTTCGGTCACTTTTTCAGGAAGCTCCAAATCAAGATCAAGATCAAAATGCTCTCCCCATGCACAACGCCACAGATTCTTGTTAGCAAAACGATACTCTTTATCTTCTATTTGCAAAACTTTATCGCCATCAATCTCTTTGGACAATGCCTGGCTCGGGCAGTGCTTGCGACAAAGCATACATTTGTCACAAATTGTTCCCGGCTCAATTAATGGATCTGGCTCAATCTCTGCATCTGTAACAATCGTAATAAAACGGTTCCTTGCTCCGTACTCTAGAGTAAGAGCGAGACCATTATACCCCATATCCGCCAGACCAGCTACTACTGCCATATAGATATGACTAACATCTGGAGCAAATACAGCATCAAGTTCCTTATATTGGTTGTAACGCCAAATATTACTTGAACAAATCGGGACAGCGCCGTAACCCTGGTTTTCTATAAATGTTGCCATTTTGTATGACAGTTCATCGAGACGCGAGTTCATTAAGTATTGAACAGAATATGGACCTATTTCCTGTGGGTGCTTCTCTCCTCCTAGCTCAATACAGGCATCAGGATGGTGAAGCCCCATTACAATAACGGTTTTAGATCCGGGAAATAACCCCTGCGGACTCATCATGATTGGCGCATGCTTACAGCGATCAATATTCCCAAATCCAACTAAGTCGGCTCCAAGTTCATATGCAAATTTTTTGATTGATTCTTTTAAGTTCATTTTTAATACTCCAGTTTGTTTTGTTGACAAGGCGCTTCGCACCTTCAATGTTATAAGTTCTATGTTTTCTGGCTACGCCAGCAGTGATAAGTGGGACGTAGGAAGTGGGAAATTGATTGTTTTACGCAATGTAGTGTTGCTTCTACGAAGCAATATTTGGCTCACAGAGCCAACTCTACATTCATAATCAGTCACTGTGCGCCACCACCCTTAATCTTAGCCTTAACCTTTATTTACATTTCCTAAATTAATAATTAATCCTTTACCATTAATCATTAATTTCTTCCCGCCACCAGTGGTTATATTTGTTTTTTTACTTTTTCTGCAATTCCCGACAAAACTTTTAATAATTCCGTTTCTGCTTTTTTATTTATTCTGAAAGCCGGGGCATATGCCCCAATTGAAGCCAACAGATTTCCTCGACTATCTATCAGTGGAAAAGCATAGGCACAAAGTGATTTATTACGTTCTGCTGCAAATCCAGCCTTTTGAAGTTTTTCAAGAGCATGCTCAAGCTTGCCATCTTTTGCTTCCGGCCATTCATCACCAGGTAATCCATTTGTTTTATAAAAATTTTCTCTCTCTATACCACTTGCAAAGGCTAGAAAAATTCTAGTTGTTACCAACGTATAAACATGCTTACCCTCGACCACGCCAGTATTAACACCAATTTCATTAGAGCCGTTATAGCGACTTATAACTTCACGCCTTCCATTATAAACCGAAGTCAGCACAAACGATTCACCACATTTTTTAGCTGCCTGTGTCAATATAGGGGATGCAACTTTAATTAATGCCTCCCGGCTGTTAGTCCTCGCTAGGTCGCCATTCTTTGCCCCCGGCACATACAATTTACCTTCTCTCGCCAGATAATCACACGCTTCCATGGTTTTTAATATATTACGCATGGTAGTTTGTTTTTCATCAAGACTTTCCGCAATATCACTAAGAGTAGCCCCCGTGCCAGAGCGGCTTGACTGCATCACATAATCCAATGCGTCAAATGCTTTCTTAATCGATTTTACTAATGCTTCTGCCATATTTAATCCTTGTTTTTAGTTCATTATTAATGAATGCCGTTCATTATAGTTAAAATAAAACAAAAAGTCAATAGATTTTTTCGCATTTTTTATCCGTCAGATCGGATAGATCAAACAAATCTCGCGGGCTCCGTTAGCTCTTAAACATAATCTCAACCATAATCTTAATTTATAGTTGCCAAGAATGATTTGTAGTGCTACTATTTACTAAGAAAACTTAATTAGGATAAAACATGTTTATTGACTAGTTGATCAAGATATCTTTTCCCCGACGGGGCAAGCCCGCTGGAGGAACACCGACAATCTCTGACGGGCTTGCACGACGGAGGATGAAAGACTCTGACGGGCCAGCTCTCGGAGAAAGAGAAACAAGTAAAGCAATCTCTGGCGGGCTTGCAGTAACAAGAGAGCATCATAGCAGCAAAACAAAATCTCCGGCGGGCTTGCCAAGGAAAAAATGGAAACAATCTCCGGCGGGGAGTAAAAAAGTCCCGTCGGGATTAAGATCCAAAGAAAGGAACAGCATAATGCCACTACCAAATTATAAGAACTGCATGAAGCTTCCCCCACCCTATGCACCAGAAAGCCTGCACATCGTCCACAATCTCCACTACGACTGGTCAGCCTGGACAAACAAAGCATACGGCCCTTTTCCAGAAAGCACCGCCAATGCAATCTCACAATGCAAAAAACTATGGGAAAAAGACGGAATGCTGGTCGAAAAATGGCTGTTAGAGGGAAACATGCTTCAAATTCTTTTTAAAGTCACCCCTCATATCGCTCCGCAAGATTGTTCCCGTCTGGCTAAAGGACGCATGCAATATGCTTTAAAACAAATGGGAACACCTGTTAATTTTAGTCGAAGAGTGGGCTTTCGATCCATCGGAGAGAATACTCGCGAAATAGTTAAAGACTATATCGGACGACAAATCACCAAAAGTGATTATGCTGACCCTCGTTTCAAAGATTGGCTTGAACAGTATAACTTTAAAATTCCAAAAATAAAACTCAAGCATCCTCAAAAAACTGCTGCGGGTCGCTACTGGTATGCCCTACATCTTGTAATTGTGGTTCAGGATAGAAAGTTTCCAATGATTTCAGAACAAAGATTTACTAAAGTGACAAAAACTTGTTTTGCAGTTGCTGTGAAAAAGGAATATGAAATTGCGGAGTTAAGTGTTATGCCTGATCATATTCATATTGCACTGCGGGGCAACATTGCTCATTCTCCGGCAGAGATGTTGGCGGGGTTTATGAATAATTTGTGGTATTCGTTAAATATCGGGATGTTTTGGAGTAGCGAGTGTTATGCGGGGACTTTTAGTGAGTACAAGATTGA
Source organism: Kiritimatiellia bacterium (assembly GCA_027858345.1). GTDB lineage: Bacteria > Verrucomicrobiota > Kiritimatiellia > JAQICX01 > JAQICX01 > JAQICX01. Next base: position 13,201 of record JAQICX010000077.1, read on the forward strand.
TCAGATAAGATAATCTTCTTCCCGACGGGGCTTTTTTATTCCCCGCCAGAGAGACAAAGACACTGCGAGTCTCCACCCTTGGTCGTAGGGGCACGCTCAACAACAGCACTGCACGTGCAAAAAGCTAATGGATAACACAATAGTATTGAGCATTCTAATGTTCAGCGATATCACATCATCATCTTATCCCCGACGGGGCTTTTACTCCCCGCCGGAGGATGAAACAAACGATAACGTGCCTGAAGACGAGGACTCTGGGAAACAACCTTATCATCTTATCCCCGACGGGGTAAACCCGCCGGAGGATGAGCGAGAGAAAACAACCTTAAGGGCAAACTCAATCCCCGACGGGCAAGCCCGACGGAGGATGAGCGAGAAAAATAACCTTGGTCGATCAATCTCCGGCGGGCTTGTCCCGTCGGAATTAAGATAAAACCGGCAAGAAACCTCGGCGACCTTGCCTCATCGAGAAACGAGAAAGTCTGGGAAGGAATCTCCGGCGGGCTTGTCCCGTCGGGATTAAGATCCAAAAAAAACAGCATAATGTCGCCATTTCCAACTAATGAATTGACTATTTTGTCATTTTCTTGTATCTTTTCGATAATGTATTTGCATTTTTTTTGGATTTTGTTTAGAGTACGCTTTGTTTCTACGTATAGAAACATTTTGATTTATTGATTTTAATTATAGGTATAAATATGAGTATGAATTTTTATCCCGGTTTAGGGGGTTTTAAAAAGCTGGCCGAGGGAGCGAACCTTGTTCCGGTTTATGTTGAGTTATTGGCAGATGTTGAGACACCTGTATCTGTATATAGTCGTTTTGCGGAAGATGAATATAGTTTTTTACTTGAGAGTGTTGAGGGTGGCACTCAATGGGGACGCTACTCAATAATTGGTGTTGAACCAAAGGGTATTTTTACCGTTGAAGATGGTCAGGCATATTTATGTCAAAACTCTGAAAAGCAGAAAATGAATGGTGGTTTTTTTGGTTTGCGTGATTTGATGAAGGATATAAATCCGGCATCAATGTCTGATCTGCCACGTTTTTATGCAGGTGCGGTTGGCTTTCTTGGTTATGAGGTTGTTAACGAATTTGAGAAGTTACCTGCACCAAAAGTTGATGGTGATGGATTCATTTCCTGCTGCATGATGCAGAGTGAAACCACAATTATTTTTGATAATGTTCGTCATACAATCAAAATTATTGCAAGTGTAAGGGTTGATGATTTTGACAACATTGATGATGCTTATGCTTCTGGAGTGGAGAGAGTTAACGCTGTTAAGGTTCGACTGCAGGAACCAGCCAAGATAAGTTATGATGAGATTGATAACAGCCCTATTGAGATGCAATCCAATATGTCACAGGAAGAATTTTGCAATATGGTTAAAACAGCAAAGAATCACATTGTTGAGGGTGACATCATTCAGGTTGTTCTGTCACAAAGATTCTCAGCAAAACGTACGGCTTCACCTCTAAATATTTACAGAGCATTACGTCTGATAAACCCATCCCCATACACATTTATGGTAAAGCTGGGAGACAAAATTCTTGCGGGCTCATCGCCGGAAGTAATGGTAAGGCGAACGGGAACATCTGCACTGGTAAGACCAATCGCAGGCACTCGTCCTCGTGGAGAAACTGAGCAGGAAGACAGAGATCTTGCAGATGATTTACTAAAGGATGAAAAAGAGAAAGCGGAACACGTTATGCTTGTGGACCTCGGGCGAAATGATCTTGGGCGAATTGCAATGCCTGGAAGTGTTCAGGTAAAAGACTTTATGTCAATTGAGAAATATTCGCATGTTATGCATATTGTTTCCACAGTTCAAGCTGAATTGAAAGATGAGTTTGACTCTCTTGACTTGATCAAAGCAGTATTTCCGGCCGGTACACTATCTGGTGCCCCCAAGATTAGAGCAATGGAAATAATCAACGATTTAGAAAACACAACTCGCGGTGCTTATGGTGGTGCGGTTGGTTATATTGGTTATGATGACAACATGGATCTTGCAATCACAATCAGAACAGTTGAGATTGATGGTGACGAGGTTGCCGTACAGGCCGGAGCTGGTATTGTTTATGACTCAATACCACAAAAAGAATTTGAAGAGACTTGCCATAAGTCAAAGGGCATGGTTAAAGCTCTTGAAATGGCTGCAAATGGATTAAAAATATAGCTAGCTTTGCTAGCAGTGATAAGTACTACGTGTTACGTGATAAGTTTCTCGCAGAGGCGTGGAATGAGCTTCAGCTCATGTTTAGCATATAAATGCCAAGCTTTTCCTTCAAGCTCGGCGTTCTCAGGAGGAGCTTTGGTAAACTAAGGATGATTTACAAAAACAAATCGGTCTGAAAAGAGTATAAACTTTTGACGGAACCAATGAAATTTTAATGATTAATGGTGGAAAAATTTAGGAGTATATTATGTTGATAATGATAGACAATTATGACTCTTTTACATATAATCTTGTTCAATATTTTTATGATTTAAAGCAAGATGTAAAAGTTTTTAGAAATGATGCGATAACAATTGAAAATGTTTTAGCGATGAATCCTGACTACATTGTGATATCTCCGGGGCCTGGTCGTCCTTCAGAAGCGGGGATTTCAATTGATTTGATTAGAACAGCTGCCGGCAAAGTGCCAGTTCTTGGGGTTTGCCTTGGACATCAGTCGATTGGAGAAGCATTTGGCGGCAAAATTATTCATGCAAAGAGTATTATGCATGGCAAGACATCAAAGATGAGTCATAATGGCGAGGGTGTTTTCTGCAATCTTCGTCCGGGGTTTGAAGCTACGCGATATCACTCCTTGGTAATTGAGCGGGAGAGTTGTCCGGAGTGTCTGGATATTGTTGCGGAGACAGAAGATGGGGAAATCATGGCTGTTGTTCACAAGGAATACCCAATTTATGGTATTCAATTTCACCCAGAATCAATATTGACACGTAGTGGAAAGAGAATTCTTGCAAATTTTTTGGATGGTAATGCAAGCCATGAGGAGTAAAAAAAAGTTTTCTCCGCAGATAGGCCATTCGTTGCACTCATTGCTGTCGTAGACTCCAGCCTCTCTCCCGTTGGTCGGGGCTTCGCAGATTAAAAGGATTATAATAAGAGTTTGGAACCACGAAAGGCATAGGGCGGCCTAGCCGCCTGTATGCGTGAGCACTCGAACAGGCAGGCAACCAAAAGAATTCTCGTGCAGAGGCACAGAGAACGCAAAGACAAATGGATAAGAACGTCCAATCCCGCAGACCGGGACTAACAAGTTAGCCGTTCAACGTTCAATGATGAATAGCGGATGGCTCACTTTCGTTCGCCGAGTCAAGAGTTAAGAGAGAAGATATAGGAAAAAGGTGCGATGCACCTTTTAATGCCGAGTAATACTCGGCGTTCCCAGAAAGTTTTTCGAGCCCAAGGGACTCAGCTACAGATGGAAACGTGCAGTTTAACGGTAGATTGCTCAATCGCCATCCGTAGCCGAGTCGCGCCGGCTCGGAGAACAACGAACAACGGCTCACACAGTGAGCAATTTTCTGTGTACTGTACGCTGTGAACAGTGCACTTTTGACATACAAATAAGGAGAAAATTATAATGCTAAAATATATTGAAAAATTACTTTCGAAAGAAAATTTGAGTGCTAATGAGATGAAGGCAGCAATGGATGCTATAATGAGCGGCGAGTCTACAGAGATCCAGATGTCTTCATTCTTGACAGCTTTGAGAATGAAAGGCGAAACAGCCGAGGAAGTTGGGGCTGCAGCAGCAATTATGAGACGTCATGCAACATTTATTGACGCAGGTGCACAAAGTGTTATTGACACATGTGGAACAGGTGGAGATAAAGCAGGCACATTTAATATTTCTACGACAACAGCATTCGTTGCTGCAGGCGCTGGAGTATGCGTTGCAAAACATGGTAACAGGTCTGTTTCAAGCAAGTGCGGTTCTGCTGATGTTCTTGAGGCACTAGGAGTGAAGATTGATGCACCATCATACGTCATGGAAGAGTGTATTCAGGATTTTGGCATTGGTTTCTTGTTTGCTCCATGCATGCACCCGGCCATGAAAAACGTTATGGGGGTTAGAAAAGGTCTTGGAATAAGAACAATCTTTAATATGCTTGGTCCTTTGACAAATCCAGCTGCGGCAACAGGTCAGGTTCTTGGAGTTTTTGCTCCAGAGCTGACAGAGATGTTTGCAATGGCGCTAAAATCCCTTGGCACAAGACGTGCATATGTTGTGCATGGGCATGATTGCCTAGATGAAATCACATCAACGACAACCACTCGAATTTCCGAATTAAGAGATGGAATTATCAAGACATATGAGTTTGATCCTGAAGAGTATATTGAAGAACTTTCTTATCCAGAAGATATTAAAGGTGGTGATGCACAGGAAAATGCTGCAATTCTAAAGGGAATTCTTGATGGAACAATTACCGGTGGCCCCAAAGATGTTGTTGTGCTGAATGCTGCTGCTGCAATCGTGGTTGGAGAAAAGGCTGATGATTTTTCTGCTGGCGTTGCACTGGCCAAGGAGTCAATTGAGAGTGGAAAGGCTTTTGAAAAGCTTGAGAAACTAGTGAGTTGCTCTCACGGTTAATAGTTTTCAGTAAATAGAACACTCCATGAGGAGGAATGAATTTATTAAGGGAAGCAATTAAGATTAAGGTTAATATTGAGAATACCCCTCCCACCTCGCAGGCGAGGTGACCTCCCCTTGTCAAGGGGAGGAGTTTTGGCGAACTAAAGGTTGATAAACGCTTGCAAAGCAAGTAATCTTATCTCCAATGGGACAAGCCCACTGGAGGATTAATTCAGAAAACATCTAAGCTTCACAAAGATTTATGCAGGACAAGGTTGACCTAGGAAAAACAGAACACAAAAGAAAGAAGATATGACGATTTTAGAAGAGATAATAGAGAGAAAAAAGCAGGATTTAATTGAAATAAAGAAAGATGTTTCTTTGAATGAGCTTGCACTTGAACTAGTTAATGATAATAGAAAATGTCTGAACTTTGTTGAGGCACTTAAAAGCACAGATGGTAAACCAAGAATCATTGCAGAACTAAAAAAGGCCTCACCTTCAAAAGGGATGATTTGTCCCGATTTGGATCCTGCAAAATTTGCAAAGGAACTTGAAGCAGGAGGAGCCTCTGCACTTTCTGTTTTAACGGAAGAGCATTATTTTGAAGGGTCAGTTGATAATTTAATACAGGCTAAATCCAGTGTTTCAATTCCAGTTTTACAAAAAGACTTTATTGTTGACGGATATCAAATTGCTGAAGCAAAGCTTATTGGTGCTGATGCAATTTTGTTGATTGCCTCCGCACTTAAGAAGGCTCATTATTCAGACTTATATGCATATGCCAAGAGTCTTGGACTGTATGTGTTAACCGAAGTTCACAATTTTGAAGAGCTTGATATGGTTCTGGATGCCGGGGCGGAAGTTATTGGTGTAAACAGTCGAAATTTACATACTTTTAAAGTTGATCTGAATGTCACCAAAGAGATTATCGCTAACATTCCGGATTCCTATGTGAAAGTGGCTGAGAGTGGCGTTAAAACAAGTGATGACATTCAGATGCTTTTGACAGCGGGAACAGATGCTTTCTTAATTGGCGAAACTCTTATGAAAGATGGCAAACCAGGAAAAGCACTAAAAAAGTTATTAAGCATATTTTAGATTAAATGAGGATATAAAAGATGGATTATGTTACAGGCGTGTTGACCAAAGTTATGGTTGATTATTTTGAAGATGACTACAGACGTATCGAGCATGCAATTGATGTGCTTATGCATATTGAAATAATTGCTGACAGCTGCCAGGATGAGCTTGAGTATGATGATGAAATTCTTATTGCTTCTGCCCTTATTCATGATGTGGGAATTAAGCAGTCGGAAGCTGAACTCGATTACAACAATGGGCAAACTCAGGAAAAATATGGACCCCCGGGTGCAAAAGAGCTACTTGAAGGTTGCGGTTTTCCAGAAGAAAAAATTGAAATGGTTTGTAAAATTATTGGTAACCACCATACAAAATCGCGATTTGAATCGGTCGAACTGGAGCTGCTGAAGGCAGCAGATCAGATTGTTAATAAAATGGACGGTTAAGGTTGAGATTGAGAATACCCCTCCGTCTCGCTTTGCGAGCCACCTCCTCCCGCAGAGCGGGACTAGCAAAGCTAGCCGGGGAGGAGCTTTGGCGAACTGAAGGCTATTATAGAAGGTTGATAAACGCTTGCGAAGCAAGTAATCTTATCTCCGATGGGACAAGCCCACTGGAGGATTAATCAGAAACATCTAAGCTTTAAGACAAAGATTAAGAATATATACCAGCTCCATTAATGATTATGTTTGCTTTATTAAATGCACTATTTTGGGAAGATGATATGAAAGATTTTAAATGTCAGATGTGTGGTAGTTGCTGCAACATGCACGGTTATGTCCGGCTTGAAGATGGAGAAGTCGATGTTATCGCTAAGTTTCTTGGTGTCACCACATCTGATTTTATAAGCCAATACACTGAAATAATGCCGGACAGAAGTTGTTTGACTTTAACTGAATTCTCAGATGGAAGGTGTATTTTTCTTGATGAGGACAACAGTTGCAAGATTAATGATGTCAAGCCCCAGCAATGCAAAGACTTTCCGGACAAGTGGCGTTATCCAATTGGTGATGAAACATGTCCTGCATGCAATCCGTTACCGGAGAATAGCGAATCATGAATTAAGGAGTTAATTATGATAAAAGAAGTTGAGAGTGATGAAGAAATTATGGGTTGTTTTGATGTAATGGCTGAGTTGCGACCTGATTTGGTAAGAGATGATTTTCTTGCACTGTTTAAGGAATTGCAGAAAGATGGACTTCGCATCTCTTTTTTAGAAGACAATGACAAAGTTTGTGCTGTTGCCGGATACCACATTACAAGCAATTTTCATATGGGCAGGTATATGTATATTGATGATCTTTGTACAACGGCAACTGCTCGCTCAAAAGGCTATGGCGAACAAATGCTGAATTGGCTGAAGTCAGAGGCCAGAAATGAAAAATGCAATGTGTTTACACTGGATTCAGGTACATTTAGAAAACGTGCCCACAAATTTTATTTTCAACAAGGTCTCACAATTGAATGTTTCCATTTTACAGAAGAGCTTGATTAGCTGTTAGATTACTTATGGGACGGATGGGACTTATGCGACCTATGGGGTGTGAAATGCGGCCAAAAATAGTGAGAATAGGGTTTGGGCAGGAATATATCTTTACAAATCTCGGGAAATTGATATAATTTATGGCACGTTTTTGACAAACCAAGTTATACCAAAAGGAATAAATGAAAAAGATATTAATAACAGGTGGAGCAGGATTTTTAGGGTCACATCTTTCAAAGAGAATGCTTGAAGAGGGCAATGAAGTCACAGCAATGGACAATCTATTCACGGGAAACAAATCAAACATTTATGATTTACTTGCCGATCCCAAATTTTCATTTATCCTTCACGATGTGACACAGCCATTCTGGGGTCAATTTGATGAGATATATAATCTTGCCTGTCCGGCGTCTCCTATCCATTACCAGAAAAATCCTGTTGAGACAATCAGAACATCTTTTCTTGGAATCATGAATGTTTTAGAATTAGCATTGAAAACAAAAGCTAAGGTAATTCATACATCAACATCAGAAATTTATGGAGATCCGTTAGAGCATCCTCAAAATGAAAAGTATTGGGGCAATGTTAATACTATTGGTATCAGGAGCTGCTATGACGAAGGCAAAAGGTGTGCCGAGACACTATGTGCTGATTATGCAAGAGAGTATGGCGTAGATGTGAGAATGCTTAGAATTTTCAACACATATGGTCCTAACATGCATCCTAAGGATGGTCGTGTTATCAGTAATTTCATTATGCAGGCTCTGCACAACAAAGATATTACAATTTATGGCGATGGTTCACAGACACGAAGCTTTCAGTATGTGGAAGACTTGGTAAATGCCATAAGGTTAATCATGGACTATGATAAAAAAGAGTTGAAGAAAAAACTTGATGATTATGGTTGGGACAGCGATATTCCTGTATTTAACGTTGGTAATCCTGATGAATTTACAATAAGAGAACTTGCAGAGAAGGTTGTCAAGATGATTCCAGACTGCACAAGTAAGGTTTCTTACGAAAACTTACCATCTGACGATCCAAAGAGACGTAGACCAGATATATCAATGGCAAAAGAGATCTTAGGCTGGGAGCCGAAGATTAAACTTGACCAAGGGCTAGTAAATACAATAGAATATTTCTCAAAGTTTAAATAAGTACTATCAAAAATTATTAAAAAGATGCAAAGATGAATATCCAAGGATAAAGGAAGTACCCCTCCGTCTCTCCTGCTGCCACTTTGCTTTTTTAAAAAAAGCAAAGTAGTAGCGGGATCGCCACCTCCCCTAAAAGCGGGAGGAGCTTTTGCGGACAAGAGTTGTTTTGTTATAAGGGAGAACGTCCAACATCGAACGTTCAACATTCAATTTTGAATAAAAAAAAGAATTAAAAATGGCGGTTGGCAAGTTTTTTGGTCACCTCGGGGCTTGCCCCCGTGGAACCATGATTGGCAATGCCCTAAGTAATAGCAACAAAGAGCAAAGCTCTTTTCCTGCTCACGGCAGTGTCTGGCGTAGCTTGTAGAGCGAAGACTGGTTGATTTATAAGAAATTAGGGGTCAAAAGATTTTAACACTTTTGACAGAACCTTTAAATACATAAGGAAATATAATGAATAAAATAGTAATACTTTTTTTAGTAATGGCTGCACTATCGGTTGGTGCTCAGGAAAAAGCTTCTGACGAGACAGGAGTAAAAAACAAAAGTGCTAAAAAGGCTGAGGTTGCTAACGCTCTTGCCGATACTAAGCAATATAATAAAGATCAAATACTCACACTTGTAAGAGTTGGTGATGTATCCAAGAAGGATCTAAGCAACGCAAAGGCTTGGATTGAAAAAAGTATGTATCCACCAATTACAGTTAATGAGAAAAAACTGAAGTATTCAAAAAAGTTTGAGGATAAAAGTGTTTTATTTGCCGAACTGAATAAGATGAAAAAAGACAACCTTGCAATAGTTGCACTAGTTTCTGAAACTCCTAGTGGTGTATCAATTTCTAACTCTGTAAATGTTGTCGGCAGTGCAGGAATTGTCTATGTCACTCCTTATATGACTAAATATGCAAAAGAGAATCCACAACTTGAACTTTATAAGTGGAGAGTAAACAAAGAAGCTCTTAAAGCAAGCGCCTTAGCAATGGGGATGGAAAAATGTCCATTTCCCAGATGTTGTTTGAGTCCTGATTATGATGATGCAAGAATAGACTCAAAGGGACGCAATTTATGTCCTCCATGCTGGAAGAAGAATTATCAGTTTTTAATATCTAAAGGTATTAAAGAACCAATTCCTCCACACATAAAAAAGGCAATGGAAGAGAAGAAGATGAAGAAGTCAGCAGTGCTAAGTGATAAGTGATACGTCAGTCAGAAGTCAGAAGCGATGAGATTAAGATTGAGATAAAGAACACCCCTCTGTCGCTCTTAGAGCTATGGTGACAGTCAGCGAGGCAAAGATTTTTTTGCAAGAAAACGACAAAAAGGACATAAAATGTTGCCGATAAACGCTCAATGGATAATCTCTCCGAGGTCTGCTGACCTCGGCTACAGATGTTATACCTTGAACCCAGTGTTATTCGCCCAGTTTTTGTAAGCATATTCGATGGAATCAACAAAATGGTTCCCATTTCACAATCAAGAATTGAGAATTTTGTAACAGCTGTAAAGGTGACAAATAGCCGGTTTTTATTGACGGATTTTGGTGAGTTCAATTTTGCCGACTTCCACACTACCTGAGAATGTACCAGTTAAAACACATTGCATATTTTCCACATCTTCATCAATTGTAAAAGTTCTTTTTGCCATAATCCAACCACCTTTTCTAATCAGATTTGGATTTGGTGGTTTTGTGAAAAGAGTCTCATATGCATCGTTTCCTTTACGACGAATTAGTACACGTAGAAAAAGGTCTCCCTCAAAATCATCACTCTTATTAAACATGCCTTCAAGACAGAACTTTGTATTTTCTCTTATGTTACTAAAAGGAGGAAATATAATTTGAATTTTTGCATCTTTTTTAGCCGAATCAAACTTTATGCCGTTGATATCAGACTGCTTAAAAAACGAATATTTCTGAAACTCCTCACTTGTAATAATAATTTGTATATTTGATGTAAATTTATTAGTTGCAGACTCAAACTCCGGCAAAAGATTTTTGTCATAAAGGGAAGATATTGAGTTAATTGGTATAAAATCATATGAACCAACAATCTTTTTTTCAATCTTAAGACTGTGCATAAAAACAAGAACAAGGCATATTAATAAGAAAACAGTCAACAGAGAGCCAATTGCAATCAACTGCCAGTTTCTCACTTTAGACTTTAACTGATCAATATCTTCCACATCAAGAGTCTGCTTCATTTTAGAGCTTAGGTTCTTTGGAGGAGAGAATGAGATTTGCTCTCTTAGAGGAGGATGTTCTATTCTTGCATCAAATTCAAGGAAACCACTGGTTTTAAGCGGTAGTCCTTTTTCTAAAAGAGTCTGCTTATAGCTATATAAATCAAAATGTACATTTCTCCAAAAGATATCCTCTGTCGTTGAATCATATATGCAGTATGTGGCAACCGGAGCCCCCGCACGAGGATTACCAACACTGCCAACATTGACAATATAGCGTTTGTTTGCTTCCAGACGAAAATCTTGTGCATCCAGATGGTGCGGGGTTCCACTATTTCCAAGCACAAATATACCTGGTAAATGGGTATGTCCACAAAAAAGTAGCTGCTCTTCGACTGTATTAAAGGATTTCAACGCATCTTCTTCGGTAAAGATGTAATCAAACATTCCCGGTGCAACAAATGCACTATGACTGCACCTGAAGTTTTTACCTTTTAAAGTTAATGGAATCTTTTTTAATATCGAAACAGCATTTTTGTTGAGAGTACCTTTTGTCCAGTTAATAATTTTTGCAGCATCATCATTAAAAAGATCTGACCTCATTTTGTCACAAACAACCGCATCGTGATTGCCAAGAACAAAATAATCTATGTTTGCATGAACAGACTCCAAAACTTCGACTGGGTTAGGTCCGTAACCAACAAGATCGCCAAGGCATATAATGCGGTCGATATCCTGCTCTCGAATATCAAGAAGAACAGAGTTCCAAGCCTGAAGATTTGCATGAATATCTGATACTACAGCATAACGCATTTCAAAATATTTCCTTTATATTACCAATTCATTATAACAAACTAATACCAATTAAAAAACATTTCTAAAGCTATTTGATGTCTTCCTTAAAGAAGACGGGTGGTTTGTCATCTTTTTTAGGGTTGCGCTTCGCATACTCTAGGCTTTTCATGAGATGTACGCAGGGCACTTCGTTGCTTTAGACTAGCTAAAGCCTCTCTTAGGTCAGCACATCAATCATAGATTTTATATATACAGCCAGCTAAAACCAACAATTATCATTCATGTTTTTTATGAACGATAGTTTGGAGCTTCTTTCATGATCTTAACATCATGTGGGTGCGATTCGTGAAGTCCTGCACCAGTAACTTTGACAAACTTACCGTTAGCTTGCATCTCTTCGATAGTTTTGCAACCACAATAACCAAGAGAAGATCTCAAACCACCACACAGTTGATTCATTACTTTTTTCATTGAACCTGCATACGGAACAATACCTTCAATGCCTTGGGGAACCAAGTCATCAGTTTGCACGTCAGCCTGTGAATATCTTTCTCTGCTGCCCTTTCCTTGAGTCATTGATGCCAAACTACCCATTCCTCTGTAAACAACATATTGACGACCTTGATGAAGAATTTTCTCGCCGGGGCTTTCATCTGTTCCGGCCAAAAGAGAGCCAAGCATTACAGTACTTGCACCAGCTACAATTGCTTTTGGCACATCTCCAGAAAGGCGAATTCCGCCATCTGCAATTATTGGAATAGAATCCTGCAATGCTGATGCACAGTTATAAACAGCTGTGAGCTGCGGCACACCAACACCACAAACAACACGTGTTGTGCATATTGAACCAGGTCCAATACCAACTTTAACGGCATCAGCACCAGCATTTCTAAGATCAATTGCGGCTTCAGCAGTACATATGTTGCCGGCGATAACTTCAATGTCTGAATAATGTTTCTTTATCCATGTTGTCATCTCCATGACACCCTTTGTATGACCATGAGCACTATCGACGATTATTACATCAACATCTTCACTTGCCAAACGTTCAACGCGATCATAATCCGCAGCACTTACGGCTGCCGCTGCACGCAATCTGAACTTATCATCAAGGTTATGCAATGGCCTGGATCCAGAAACAATGTTCTGAACATCTGTAAAACTATATAAACCAACCAATTTACCATCTTCAACCAACGGGAGTTTGCCAATCTTTTTTTGTCTCATTATAGTATAAGCATCAGCAAGAGTCGTTTCTGGAGGAGCTGTAAACACATTAGAGGTCATAATATCTTTAATCTTCAGATCATACTTTTCTGAGTATTTGATATCAGATGATGTAAGAATTCCAGCAAGACAACCATTTTCATCTACAATTGGAAAGCCGCTGAAACCAAATTTTCTGTTTTTCTTAACCTCTAGCACCTTTGCAATTGTATCATCTACATTGAAAACAATTGGATCTTGAATAAGTCCATTTAAATAGTGCTTAACTTTTGCCACATTTGATGCTTGTGTGGACATATCTAAGTTTTTGTGAATCACCCCAATGCCACCTTCGCAAGCGAGGGCAATTGCCATATCAGACTCTGTAACAGTGTCCATAGCTGCACTTAAGAAAGGGATATTAAGTGTGATTTTGTTGGTTAGTTTTGTTTTGATTGAAGTTTGATCGGGCAGAAAGTCTGCGTATTGAGTAATGAGAGTAACATCATCAAAAGTAAGAGCTGTATATGGGCTTTCAGCCATCACAGCTTGTACAAATTCATTTTTATATTTTGTCGTCATGATTGTAAATTCCTATGTTGTGCTTTTGCCCTATGTTTTATACACAATCTATAGAAATTAGTCAATCAAATAAAATTCAAAAATGTTTTTACCTTAATTTTTCGGTTAGTTCATTTTTTTCGGTTGAGTTTGGAAATTCATCAGTATCCCTATTGCGCATTTTTTTTTGAAAGATTCAAAGGAAGCCTCAGAACAAAGATTTACTACTTTTCATTTGTTCAATGCTCTAGGATTTACAGACTTTAACAACAGCGTCAACAACTTCTGATATGTCGTTTTCTTCATATAGATAAAATGCATCTTCAATTTTTGGGCCAGTAACTGTTGCCCCCCTATCTGAAATTACAACAATAGGCAGGTATGAATGGAGTCTTCGAATTGCCACAAGCAATCCTTCACCATCTTGTTCAATAAGTTCTTCATTTATAATCAAACAATCGTGCTGCTGAGACTCATCCAAAGCATTCAAGACATTAACAATATCATCAGCTCGACGAACATCTGCACCATATCCGGCAAATACCTTGCCAATTTCGTGTTCACCTTCCATTACGTATAGCAATATTCTTTTTGAAGTGAAGAATGCATTCAGATTATGAAAAGCCTCACCATCTTCTGCAATCTCTTTGCTTTGCGAGAACAGGTTATTTTTAGAGACCCCTGACAAAAGAATTCTATATGAGCTATTGACAGTAGTACTAAATGTTTCCAGTTTTCCGTTGAGATTTTGCAGAAGCATAGCTATGACAGATTCAATAGCTCCAGGAGCTCTGAAAATAGTAATATTCTCGTCCTCTCTGGAAGACTCATCTCCTGACAGATTTCCCTCATTTCGAGACACATCTAAGACAATCTCCATGGCATAAGCATTCTTATCATCAAGTTCTTTAACTGATATTTTAAGATTACCAGGCTCAGACAAAGTATCAATCAATAACAGCGATAAATTTATTATTATTCGCTCTAATTGTAATCTATCAATAGTTATAGATAAATTCTTTACATTGTTTTTCACAATGATATTCCAATCATCGCTCAAGCTGTTTTTTAGAGTACCAACAACAAAATCCAGATATGCCGATGCTGTTGTCGAGTTGTGGACATCGTGTTTTGCTTCAGAGATTTTAAGAAGTTGGTCAGAAAGGATAATACCTCTGTTAACACCTTGTTCGATGGCTTTCACGGATTCATCTTTTTCTGGAGCAGGCTTACACAACTTGCCGAGTAATGATGTATGAACAGCAACATCACAAAGTAGGGTATTCAAGTCATTAGCAACCCCTTGAGAAATTTGACTGATCAAAGAGAGTTCAGCGACTTGACGGTTAAGCATTTGTTTTTTATTTGACTCTGTGATGTCACTGATGATAACAAGCTGTAAAAGTTCATTAATTTGAGATCTCAATCGATAGTAGTGTTCAGGTTGTCTTTTAACAGAAACATTAAGTTCCACTTCACCAACAACATCTCTATCTAAAAGAATATCGACTTGATCATCGGTTAAACTAGGAAAAAGATCTTTTAGATGTAGATCATCAGAATCAATCAAGGCCTCAAAATATTTATCCGCAACTGGATTTTTAGCAATGATTTTCCCGGAAGGATCCATCAACAGCAAGCCATCCTGAAAATAATCCATAGCCTGAACAAATCGTCCAACTCGTTTTTTACCTTCAAGAACAACAGAGTATCTGACGGTATAAAGGCCAAATGCACCACCAATAAACATTAGAGCAAGTGTTATCGCCCATATAGAGAAAGCAAACGGTTTGAATATGTCGGTGTCCATATGCTCTCGAGAAAACTCTAACAATCCAACAACGGCAACACTAACTATTGCAAAAAGTATAATTAACAGTAACGCATATTGCCAAGATACAATGTTTGGTTGATTCTTTTTATTTTCTTTACTTATTGCCGGCTTCTTTTTCATTATCTTCTGAGACTTCCAATTTTTTTTGCTCTTCAGCCAACATTTCATCCTCGTCTACAACAGAAAGCTCTGCCTCTATAGCCCTTATCTTCTCATCGGCTGCATTTTTCAACTCATTATACTCTTTATCAAATTCTTTTTTATCCAGCCGCTGTTTCAGCAGTCTTTTGTATACAAGCTTTGAATCCTCCGGCACCCCCATATTCTCATCTAAATTATCAGGGTCAGCAATGCTTAGAGTAACAAAAATAATAGTTTCCGTTTGCTTATGATCCGTGCTTGTATGCGAGAATAGATATTTACCAATAAAAGGAATATCACCGAGGAAAGGTATCTTAGTAACAGTATCTTCCTCTGAACTGCTTGTAAGCCCACCAATGGCTACAGTCTGACCACTCTGGAGAGTGAAAAGAGTTTTAATTTCTTTAACAGCAATAATAGGCCAACTGTTTCCTTCTACCACTTTCTCGCCAGTTTTACGAATCAAAGAAGGCGCAATCTCAGCTTGGATATACTTTTCTGTTTTAACAAATGGAACAACTAGCAGTTCGATTCCTGTTCTCATATACCCTTGAGTGATATATTCTGTATTGATAGAAGTGTCAAGTTCAGCAGTAACCTTATCACCTGGACTATCTGTGGTTCCTCGTTCAATAGTTGTTTTAACAATTGGTTCACGTTCTCCAACACCAAACTTTGCATCTTTGTGGCCACTTGCAACAAGCATTTTGGGATTCGAAATCATATGCACACCTTCTGTACGTTGCAATGCACTTAAAACTAAATTTAGAGCATCAACATTCAGAATTGCAGACTGGCTTTCAGTAATGTTTTCAGCAAACTGACTAAGACTATCAGAAACAATATCCTGACCTGAATCAATTGAATCAATTAATGAATATGGAGAACCTGCGGGGCTTGTCTGTCCAGAAACACTGTCCGGATTGTATGCGCCTTCATATCCATCCAAAGCACCGTTAGCAGTTGAACCATCTCCATTGTAATTGCCATTATAATCTGCAGTCTCAGCGAGCACATCTGCTCTACGTCTAATATCCCAGTCTGTATTCTCATTACCCGTAGCATTATCTGTCATTTTCATTTTTGAATATTCAAACGGACCAGCACTAAGATTAACACCAAACTCTTCCAATGAATCCCACTTAATACCAATTTGTTTTGCAGCACGGTCATTCAACTCAAGAAACTTTGTCTCGACCGAAACTTGGCTACTTGGAATATCAATGGAAGTGATAATTTCTCTGATTTCTCGAAGATTCGATTCTGTAGATTTAATAACCATAGCATTTCGAGACTCAAAAACTGAAATTTTTGCACGACTGTCATCTGCAGCAAGCAAATTTTTAACAATAGGCAACATCTCACCAGTTGTTGTGTATTTTAAAAACATAGTCTCGACTGAAATAGGTGGTAATGCATTTGGTTGCTTTACTCCCACAACATATATCTCCACAGTTGGATCTTCTTGAATCAATTCATAATTATGCATATTAAGAATGGAGTTCAGCGCTGGCTTCCATTGAACTTGTTTCAACTCAACAGTAACTTTTGCTTCCTTAAGCTCTTCTGTTGTTGTTGCAACAATATTTGCACCTGAAGCTCTTGTAAACAACCTGATTACCTCAGGCAAAGCCATGTCAACGCATGAAAAATCAATGAGTTCAGAGCCAACTGTTTCTTCGACATCCTCTGAAACAAGACTAACTTCTTCTGTTTCTACAGACACAACCTCAACAGGCACATCAGCTGGAACAGTTTCAACTTCAGTCACTTCCTCAACAAGCTCTGCTGGTGAAGGCGAAACAATGTCATTTGTTACAGTAGCAGCCTGTGCATACACAGAACTAAAAGCACATCCCGAAATTATATAAAATAATACTCTAATATTTTTTAGCATTTAAAATTCTCCTTTTAATTTATTGAACGACAACAGTCATTGAAACTACTTGACCTGTTGAATCTGATATCGAAACAATATTCGTTCCTATAGCACTACTTCCTGCGGTATACAGACCTGATGAACTTACAGAACCTAGAGACGGTATTGTTGTCATCCACTGACCGTAAGGCTGTTTACCACCTGTTGCATAAAGCTGAAACGATTCGTTTCTTGGAATGGTAATTTCCTCTGGAATAATTCTAAAATCATAATCATAGGACTGCTCTCCAGTACTAACAACAACTGTCATCGAAACTGTTTTGCC
>JAQICX010000094.1 GCA_027858345.1 Kiritimatiellia bacterium
GCACTTGTGAGATTCAGTTCAACAATTTCACCCAACTTCGATATAGTAAAATAGCCCGATGGAGCGAAATCGTATAAATCGGTGTACTTGTTCGTGGCAATGTTTGCATCGGCTTTTGCTCGTTGGAGTTCGTCATTCTGCAATTCAAGCTCAATCTGGTGAACCTCCAGCTCGTGGATGAGTTTAAGCGAATCATGCTCAGATAGAGGTGAATCACTTTCAAAAGATTTTTTATGAAGCAGTTCTTCTGCCTTTTGGCGTAAAATTTCTGATTCTGTTTTTTTATCTTTTTTCATTGTACAATTTTCTCCCATCCCGATGGCTCGCTGGTTTCTTTTGGCACGCGGATCCGTGTCATCCGCGTTCCATTCTTCATTCGCGTGGCAATTGTTCCCGAATTTGGCATTGAATGACCTTTATATTTTCGACCGAATACACGCAGCTGATGAACTCCACATTGATTTTTCGCCCTTTAGCCGTTTCGAGCGGCAAATTTTCGTAACGCACAAATTCCTTCTTCTGCAGTTCCAGAAATTTATCTTTATTTGCTACTACATCTTTAAAGAAACCAATTTCCCAAATTGCTTTTTCGATGAATTGCTCCCGCGAATAGCCCAGCATTTCAACCAAATATGGATTTACTTCCGTAATCTTTCCGGTATCGGCATCGAGTAGCAGAATTCCATCCTTTGCGCTTTCAAAAAGGCGGCGAAAGCGGGTTTCTGAAATCTTCAACGCTTTTTCTTTGGAAGTTAAAATTTTATTAGCTTCCTGTATTTTCAGTTCCAATTTTTTGAATTCGGTGACATCGGTAAATGTCATCACCACGCCATCGATGAAGTCGTTGAGTTTACGGTAGGGTATAATACGCACGGCAAACCACCTACCGTCGGTTGTTTCAATCTGCGTTTCAATAGATATGAGAGTTTTGAGTACCTTTCGGGTATGCGTTTCAATTTCAGGATACTTTAATTCACTCACCTGATCGGTGAAAGGCCTGCCAATGTCGGAGTTACGCAATTTGAAAATATGTGTAGTCTCATCGGTGAACCTGCGGATATTCAAATCCTTGTCGAGGAAAAGTGAAGCAATTTCGGTACTGTTGAGCAGGTTTTTCATATCGTCGTTGACCTGCATAAAATCAGTCACCTTGCTTTGAAGTTCAGCATTAACGGTTTGCAGCTCTTCGTTCAGGCTTTGCATTTCTTCCTTTGAGGTGGTCAATTCTTCATTGGTCGATTGCAATTCCTCATTGGTCGATTGCAACTCTTCGTTGGTTGATTTTAGTTCTTCCTGCGAAGTTTGCATTTCTTCGCGGGTATTTTGCAGGTCTTCTATACTTTGCTGGAGTGCAATTTTCATATCCTTCATTGCAGCGGAAGAGTCCTTGTTGCCTTTTTTAATATCTACAATTTCAATACTTGGAGCTTTTTGAACATCGGCAAAAAGAATGAGAATCATGCCGCTAAGCGGCTCGGGTTTATCGAGGCGTTGCACAGTCATATCCACATATTGAGTTCCACCGTTTGTTCCGGTTTTAATATTGTGCAGTAATATCGGATCTAAACTTTGTCCGGCTTTGCGAATGGCTCCTGGGAGTACCTGGTCCAGCCCTTCACGTATCATGGCATAAATGTTCATGTTGGCTTTACCGGCTGCCGGTTCAAGGTATTTACCGGTGCGGCCGGTGATGTATAAAATGTCGCCTTTGACGTTTATGAGCACACTGGCAGGTGAGAAGCGCTGAAGCAGTACCTGATCGGTAAGCGACTGGATATTTTCGACTACTTTTTTCTTGATTATTTTTTTTGATTCAGGAAATTCGCGGTGAAACGAACTTGGAAAATCGACTAATTCTTTGGTTATAACTGAAGCAGACCGTTTGTAGAATTTTAATTTTAAATTAAGCGAGGTAAATCCTTCGTCCTGGTTTCCGAGGGTTTCGGCAGTACCCAATAACAGGATACCACCGAGATTCAGACTGTAGTGAAAAAGAGCCGTCAGTTTTTGCTGCAATTCAGGCTCCATATAAATCAGCAAATTACGGCATGTTAGTATATCGAGTTTAGTAAAAGGTGGGTCTTTGATCACATTCTGAGGTGCAAACACCACCATTTCGCGAATGGCAGTATTTACACGGAAGCCTTCCCCGTCTTCAGTAAAAAACCGGTTGATTCGTTCGGGCGATACGTCGGACACAATGTTTGCGGGAAAAACTCCTCTGCGAGCTATCTCAATGGCATCTTTGTCGAGATCTGTAGCAAATATCTGTAAGGTCAGGCTTTTATCCTTTGTTACCTGATCCATAGCCTCTTTAAACAGGATTGCCAGCGAATAGGCCTCTTCGCCAGTTGAACATGCGGGAACCCAAGCGCGTAGCACATATCGGTTGGGCAACTTGCTCAACAGGTCTGGAAGCACATGATCTTTCATCATCTTCCAGACTTCGGGATCGCGAAAAAAGCTGGTAACACCTATGAGCAATTCTTTTAAAAGAATTTCAAGTTCACTTGGATTTTCCTGGCACAAACGGACATAGCTGCCTATTTTATCTATCTGGTGAGCTGCTTTACGCCTTTCAATGCGTCGGAAAAGGGTATTGTTTTTATACATTGAGAAATCGTGACTGGTTTGTTCGCGTAGCAGGATGATAATCTTATCGAGGTTGCTTTTGTATTTATCATCAATTTCTGGATCAATTTTAACAACAGGAATATATTTGAGAAAGGAAATCAGTTTGGCTGGTAATTCTTCGGCAGGAGCTACAATATCAGCTACTACTGCATCAGTAGCACTTCGGGGCATGCCATCAAATTTTGCCGAGTCGAGAGACTGCACCAGCACGATACCATTTTTTTCTTTAATGGCTTTCAATCCCAGGCTGCCATCGGATCCCATACCGGAAAGTATAACACCGATACTTTTGTCCTGCATGTCATCGGCCAGCGAGCGGAAGAAAATATTAATAGGCAGCCTAAGACCGCGCGATTCAACTGGAACCATCAAATACAGGGCTCCATTTAGAATAGACATACTTTTGTTGGGTGGTATCACATACACACAGTTGGGCTTTACTTTAAGGCGATCAGTTGCCTGAAATACCTTCATGGGGGTAACGCGCTGCAACAGCTCGGGCATAATTCCCTTGTGGGTTGGGTCAAGGTGCTGAATCACGACGAAAGCCATATCAGTGTCTTTGGGGGTGTTTCCAAAAAACTGTTCCAATGCTTCAAGCCCGCCGGCAGAGGCACCGATACCGACTATTGGGAAACTATCACCAGTTGAACGTTTGCCTTTCGTTGGCTTTAAAACTATTGCTTTTTTTTCTTTTTCGTTGGCAATCGGTTTTTTCATGGTTTGTAACCTTATTATAATTTCAGGGGCAAAAAAGTTCGCTCTTGATTGGCACGGTTCGTGTCAAAACAGCTGGAAAAGGAATTGTTTATAACAATAATCTTTTAGATGCTAATTACATTATAGAACTTCTTTATTTTAAATGCAACATTTATTTTGCAAATAAATAAAAAACCTCAATTTTTCGGTTTAAGTTTCTTTTTTCTCTTAGCCACGGATAAACACGGATTTTCACGGATAAATACATTCATGTAATATGTTTATGCTTAACCACATATGTAGATTGTTTCATGCTTTAAGCCTGCTTAAAATTATTTTATTAAAACATCACCCAGTAGATGATATTTAAGCAAATCTGTCATTCAGTTTAATTGCAATGTCAAATTATCAGAACAAACAGAAAGTGCTTATCTGCAATGATTTACATAAATATAATCCGTGTTGATCCGTGTCAATCCGTGGCTGATTAAAAAAACATAGCCATTTAACCGAAAAGCTAGGGTAAAGAAGAAGATTCAACTCGCACAGAGAGGAGATTTTAACGCAAGGGTGCAAAGTCGATGTTGGACGTTCTGAGATTAGGATCACTATTCTGATTCAGCTTTTATCCATTTAATAGTGCCGAAGCTTATTGGGTTTCCAAACAATGATACATTAACTGTTTGCGCGTCTGCCCATGACGCCTGGATGAAAGACCAACATAAATATCCAGTATTGGGTTCAACTGAAAGCTTTGTGTCCTGGGGTACAAATGAGTCGAGTCTGCTCTGCACAATACCGCTTTTCAACGAGGAACGTGCATAGACGAATGATATTCGCAACAAAACTGCAAGGGTAATTAGAACTGCACATAATGTGATTAAATATTTTTTCATATGATACTGACCTTCACTCTTCTAGGGTTCTTTCTGGGTTTTATCTTCAACCATGATGCCTGAAATATAGCTTGTTTCTTTATAATCATCAATTCTTAATTTTATTGGCTCAAAAAGATGTTTTCTTGTCCAACCGAAAAACTAGGGGATTAATCTTTTTGTTTTTCCTTCATGGACAACTATTATAACTGTTCTTTAAATAATTCAAAAGTAAACATTTAGCCTTTTAGTGGGGAATGAGGATATAATGGTTCGCGTTTCTGAAACGAGAGAATCGTGTCATTCTGAATTACCCCTGCATCAATGTTAATAGCTCGTCGGATGGTCTCATCTTGCAGCCAAGCATCATGACCTGCCATTACGGTCGGCAAATGGACAATGAGAGCTGCAGAAACAGATCTTGAAGCACTCCCCCATAGGTAGCTTGGTGTATGATCTACGGCGTAGTAATCTACTCTTCCAATTTTAAACATTGGAGTTTGAAATGAGGTTGGTTTGGCAAAAAAGAATCCCATACCTTCATCGCAGCTGACATCGATAATCAGACAGCCTGGCTTGAGGGTTGAGATCTCCTCTTCAGAAACAAACATCATTGGTTGATCAGTATCTTGAAGAGTTCCGTTTACAATAATATCCGTTTGGCTGATCAGGTCACTCAACGGACTAATAGTCCCATCATGCTCAACCACAACCATGCGTGCTTCGCCTTCTTTGCCTTCACGTACACGAACATAGTTACAATCAAGTACTTCTTCACGTATTTCGTGATCGGGGCGTTGAATGCAAATCGTGATATCTCTAAACCCACGTGCCTTGAGCGCGTATATGGCACCACGACTTACCGCTCCAAAACTGAAAATGATTGTTTTACGTTGTTTCCCATAGTGTCCATCTATGCCCTTTAGTTCTAAGGCGTGTAATACTGCACAGTAGCCTGCCATTTCGTTGTTCTTGTAAAAAGTATGGCGGCCAATCTGTCCGTTGGGTCCCCAAACAAACATATCTTCAAAGGCAATGAGTGTTTGCTTGCGATCAATGGCAGCTTGAGTGATGGCTCGTTGTTGTACGCAATGTGGCCAGCCCCAAAGGATTCCCCCCTCGCGAAGTTCTTCTAAATCTGATAATACAGGCTTGGGAAGAATAACGTTTCCAATATTGGCCAATAGCTCGTGGCGAGTGGCAATGCCTCCCGTCTGAGCGGCAATTTCTGAGTCTTCAATATCGAATGATGCACCATAACCTTCTTCAAAGATAAGTTGACGGCGGATTTCTTCAGGCAGGCGTGGTAAATGTTCTGGATGGATTGGAATTCGATGTTCATTCTCTTTTTTTGAAGTACCAATGACTCCAAATGTTAATTTGCTCATACTGCTTCCTTTTTTTGCAAGTTGAAAAACCTCTTCCAAAAGGATTCATGGCCTCTCAGAAGGCCGAACAATTATTGTACGAATATTCGTAGAATGATTTATTTCAATGTTTTGTTAATAATTTTAAAGGCAAAAACTTTGCTTGTTAGTAGCAAATAGTTTTACCAAGTCATTTACAGTATATAGCGTTTCCTGAAAAATGCAACTGTTTAATGCATAATTCTCAATAAACCTCAATTTTTCGGTTGCAGGTTCTTTTTTCTCTTAGCCACGGATAAACACGGATTTTCACGGATAAATACATTCATGTAATGTGTTTATGCTTAACCACATATGTAGATTGTTTCATG
>JAQICX010000115.1 GCA_027858345.1 Kiritimatiellia bacterium
TGAGGCTGGAGCTTGCGACAGCAATGAAACGCAGTGTAATGTCCTACCTAGACGGAGGGGTATTCCGTTCATTGGACATTCCCCTTTTCATATTTTTTCATACAATTTTTGACAGTACCCATCAACGGCTTCTTGGATATGTAATTAAGAGCCTATTCCCAGTATTTAGGACGACCGTAGAAGTCATATAACCGTATTTCATACTCACGGTTCACCAGACTCGAAGGGTCATATTCAGGACTGTCTTTGATCTTCTCTCTGGTCAGAGCAACTTTCACCTTATTTTCCGCCCAGTCTACTGATTCTATCCAGTCTGGTGATAGCAATACCTTTTTGCCTGGTAGCCAATTGCGGGTGTCTATTTCTATATACCTGATAACCCATGTTTCATCATCTACTATAAAGTCTACCACATGGCCGACCTCATCATCTGTCGCTTGAATGTGGTAACCCTTTACTTCATGAAAAGAACGAAGATGATTATCTCCTGAATCCTCTCCTTTTTTTTCTTTTTCTTCTTCTTCGTTCTTCATCGTTTCTTGTAATGCATTATTATACAACATTCCAGGGTAAGTCACGGTTCCCCATGTATAAGGACCTGCCCAGTAATAAGGCCAACCATAATATCTGTTCCATAGAATTTCATGCTGTCTGCTGACTGGTGCATCTTCATCAAGTCCAGGCGCTTCTTCAATCTTTTCTTTCGTCAAGCGAATTGGAAAAATCTTAGAAATCCAGTCGGGTTCACCAAATGAAATGGGGGATAAAAGGACTTGTCGTCCAGGCAACCATTTGCCAGTGTCCGCCACCATGTAACGAATAGTCCATAAATGGTCGTCAAATAATAAATCTTTGCAACGACCAATCTCACCATCTTCTGCTTGTAGAACATAATTGTGAATCTTTTTTATACTGCGTAACATTTTGATCTCCTTTACCATTAAGTAACTTTTATTATTATTTCAACTCTTCCCGACTATTTCAGATTTATGTTGCCATAACTTTGCTCCTTTTCGATTTGTCGCCTTGATTTTTGTCCGTCATCATTCTGTTCCGATCTCCCCAGGGACTAAAGGTTTTCGAATGGATTGCCTAATCCTGATCCTTCGAGTTTCACTGAAGACTCACCAGAGATGTATTTTGAGTCCAGCATTTTTTCATGCTCATGATCGTGGCAGTAAAGGCAAAGCAATTCCCAGTTGCTGCCGTCCGGAGCATTATTTTCGTGATTGTGATCTTTGTGGTGGACAGTAAGTTCTTTCAGGCGCTTGCCTGAAAACCCTCGTCCACATGATGCACAAACGTGCGGAAACATACCTAGTGCTTTGACCCTGTAACTTGCTTTACGTTGAGCTACATCGCGTCGTAATTCCGAGTGCATTTTCTTTTTCTGCTCTTCTGTAAGAGGTGTTCGTCTGGTTACCATTGATATCCTTTTCTAGTTGTGACCTTTGTCATTAAATTCGTTCGAAAAATGTTGAGACATACAGACGCTCAACTTTATCTCTTGCCCATTGAGTCTTCCGTAGAAATTTCAAGCTGGATTTAACAGATGGGTCATTTACAAAGCAATTGATACTAATTCTATAACCCAGAGTCTCCCAACCATAGTGGTCCGCAAGTTCCGTGACAACCTGCTCCAGTGTGACCCCATGTAAAGGGTTTTTTGGTTGTTCAATAGTCATGACTTAGTGTATCCTCATTATTTAAAAGTTATACATATTATATGGCGTTTTTTCCTAAAATGCAACTTCTTATTTTGTAAATAAACCTCAATTTTTCGGTTATTTAGCATAATTCGTCGGTCAGCCGTGTCCTGCATGATCAGTTCTTGAGGGTTGACTCCTGTAGGGGAGGGGTGGCGGGTGCACGTCGTTTCCCGCCGTCACCGCCTCGGTCGATGATGTATATACCGTAATCCTGGACAGCTTGGGCTATAACGATACCTTGCTTTGAAAGACCGAGATTGTTGATGTTGATATCCGGGGGAATAGCCAGCAGGGCGCCCATGGGCAATTCTCCTTCGTTACGGTCATTGGTATCGAAAGCATAAGCCGGTCAGGTGGCTTTGGTGGTGAGTAGCAGGCGGGAGCAGGTTGCGTTCAGGCAGTGCGGAATCCGGCCATTTGTTACTTCACCCTTACGGATGATGCCGGCATAATTGTTGAGAAGACTGGCTAAACGGCCGTTATTTGAACCTGTACCTTCGCTTCTTGGGTCGGTGAAACCAGCAATTGAACAGATTACATCACCGTTGGAACAGACAACGGCTCCATAACACTCCAGAACCAGGTTGTTCGGCTGGAAGACCGCCAGATGGGCGTCGCTGTCGGGGGAAGGACGGGCATCTTTCGGCATGTAAATAATGTTGGTCCAGCCAGTATTGATATCCCGAACATCCTTTGGCCAGGTACGCTGGCCTGGCGGTGTCTTTACTATGGTTGCGTAATAATTGGCAGCAAATTCGTTGGTCGATTTGGAAGCTTGCCTCAATTCTTCTTCCAACTTTGGAGGATTACCAAAGGGTTTCACCTCGTCTGAGTCAAGCAGACTCCATATTTTCGGGCCGTAGATGTATAAGCGAGCCGGAGTATCCTGCTTGGTGGCCTGATGGATACCGGTCGTCCACCGGTCGTTATAATTCACTCCACCGTAATATTTTTCGATACCTTTGATAGCCTGATACTTGGCATCATCGCCGATAGGTGTGTTCCATGGCGAATCTGAAGTAAATGGTTGCAGAAATGGATCTCTGGATTGAGCACCGGCTAACGACGGGATAACCAAAAGCAACAGCAATAAATAAGTTTTTATTCTAATCATCTTTAAATCTCCTTGTATAAACAATTATTCTAACTGTTTATAAAATAATGTACTATTAATAATTTCAAAGATGGCAATCGTCATCTTTGATGTTTATTCTTAAAAAGTTATTCCCCAATTAAAACAAACTTTTAAAATATTATCAATGGTTTTTTCAAAATTCGTTTGTCACCCTTGATTTTTCGGTTGATTCATTTTTTTTATTGAAATTTTGGAAAGCCATTCTTTACCAAACAACACCTTGTGATATCAGCCCATCTTTCGCTTCGCAAGCAGAATAAGATGTATACCTATACTATCTTACTGCTTTTAAAGCAAAATATGGGCTAATCTGACAAGGCAGTTTGGGATTTTTACTTTGTAAAAACCAGAATGGCTTCCCAAGGTGTAAATCGCAAAGCGTATTTTTAAATTAATTTCACAAATTTACTTAAAATACTATTAACAAATAACTTGTAACTTTTATCAATAATCATCACCCTGAATGGTAAAAATTAAAGATTCAAACCCTAATTTTATTGGTTAAAACGCATGTTTCTTGCTCCAACCGAAAAGTTAAGGTTGTCACCCTTGATTTTTCGGTTGAATGCCCTTTTCGGCGGGGTGAAGCACCCCAGCCCTACAGTTGCGGATGCTGCAATCAAAGCTAAAAGATTGATTTGCAAGTATTTTGTAGGGTCGGGGTCCGTGACCCCGCCTTTAAAATTATTTTTCATATTTATCACCCATTGATTGATAAAATAATGTATTAACACTTGATTTTATTGAGTCAATTGTAGATTTTTATCGCTTTTATCACCCAAACGGTCAAAGAAGAAAACACAATCCTTCATTTTATTAGCTTAAACGTATGTTTTTTCTCCAACCGAAAAACTAGGGTTTTAACGGTGCGGATCAGATGCGGTTATTTGCCGTTGCTTGCATCCGTCTTGTTATGAATTTCTGCTATCGCGATAGCTTCATCTATGGTTAGGGTTGATGCAGCCGCTGCAGCAACATTGGCCTCCAACTGTTCAATCGATCTAGCGCCTGGAATAGTGCAGGAGAGACGCTTCTCTGCGAGGACAAACTGGATAGCCAATGCTTCCATGCCACCAGGGCGCTTCTCTCCGAACTCACGATACCGTTCCGCTTCCAGAATGTCCGGCAGGAGTCTTTTCCCCTGCAGTCTCGCACGATTGTTCGAGGCATTTGGATTCGAGGGCGAGAATTTTCCGGTGAGAATACCGCGCTGAAAAGGCATGCGGGCTATAAGTCCCACGCCATGTTTCTCAGCAAGAGGCAGAATTTCTACAGCATGGGCAGTATCAATGAGGTTGTATGTTATCTGAAGAACATCGACAAGGTCTTTCTCTATTGCGTAGATAGCGCCCTTGGCGTCAAATACAGCGGCTCCCCGCAATCGTATTTTGCCCTGCTTCTTCAGCATCGCCATACCCTCAGCCCATTCGGAATTGCAGATCTGATCAAGGGTACCGCTCCCGTGGGTTTGAAAGATATCAATACAATCACGGTTCAGTTCTCGAAGACTTCTCTCCGCCCCCTCGATCACTGAATTTCGAGTAAAACAAGACTTGTTCCCAGTGTTGACGGGTGACACCTTGGACGCAATGATTACATCTTGGCGATTACCAAAAGCTTTGCCTATCAGTTCTTCGCTTCGCCCACCTGCATACTGAGCGGCGGTGTCGAAAATGGTAACGCCCAGATCGATTGCTCGGTGAAGCATGGCAATCCATTCGCTGTCGAGATGAATGTTCTCGCCGATTCTGTTGCACCCAAGGCCAATTTCGGAAACCTCAATTGAGGATGCTCCCAACGTACGTTTGGGGGGCAGGTTACTCATTTTTGCTGCTCCCTAACAATTATTATACGAAAGTGCGTAAAATAATGTTTTTCAATATTTAAATAATTTCAAAGGCAAAAAGTTAGCCTTTGAGTGGTTGTTTGTCGTTAAAATCAGCTTAAAACAGGCTGTTTATAACAATTATTCTTGTAACGTTAACCGTATTATATTGAATCTTATTACAAATGCAACTTTTATTTTGAAAGAAAGAAAAAAGACCTTAAGTTTTGGGTTGTTTGATATTGTTCGGCGGTTAACGCCCGCCGCTACAGTTTTCGGTTGATATAATTCTGCGGTTAGCGTTTGCCTGCCAGTTTTGGTGACGCCTCATAGATTATTTTTCCGTAGCATATGGTGTAGAGGATATCAAGATTGGAGTCCTCGTTCTGCAGATTATCCACTGGACCGGACAGGATGGTGATGTCGGCTAGCATGCCTGGTTTGATGGTCCCTTTAATCTGGCTGCTATATTCGGTAAAGGCGGTGCCACTGGTGTAAGCGGCGATGGCTTCATCGAGACTGACAGCCTGCTTGCGGGCACCTTCAAACCAAGGTTTGCGTGAAATTGCATGATGGATGCCGCTGCGCACATCGCAGGATACGATCGGCCAATCACTGCCGAAGACGAGTATCGCTCCGTTCTGCAACGCTTCTTCCCAGGCGAAGGCGGTATTCCATTCTTTTTTAGGAACCATTTTGTGCCAGAGAGTGACTGGTGGACGTTCGTGCAGCGGCTGCATAGACGTGACTATCGTTTCTTCGCCGAAGCGCGATAAATCCTGTTGATTGCATGTTTCGATATGTTCAATACGGTGTGGAATACGGTGTCCGCGGGCTTTATCGACAGCCTGGTTGGCGGTGTGTGCTTTGGTGATGGCGTCGAGCACGGCACGGACAGAACCGTCGCCAATGCTGTGGGCGGCAACCTGAAGCCCCAGCTTATCGGCCAGCTCAAGCAGTGCATTGAGTTCATGCTGTTGAAATTCCGGAATGCCCTGTGTGGGCGGTTTGTCCAAGCGGTACGCGGTGTTCTTTTCAATGATTCCATCCATAAAAATCTTAACGGTATAGCAGTGGATTTTGGCGTGATCGTTCAGGAACTCTGGCATGCTTCTGTGGTGATGTGGGTTGGCACGTTCTGCATGTTGCCGAATGTGTGTATGATGCACTACATCACGGATGTGTGCAGACAAGTCATGAATCTTCGTCAGGTGTGGACCAGTGATGCCTGAATCGGTGTTTTTGTGCAGTTTTTCATGGCGTGCGTCACCAGCCTGATGCAGTAGCTCAACGAGTATGTCATGAAGTTGTGCGGCACTTATTTCCTTGTCGCGTGCCTTTGCCAATGCATTATGTGCTTTGTGGGCACGTATGACATCCTGCAGCATGTTGTTGTCGCCAATGGATGAAAACGAGGTGCTGACCCGTATGGGCAGCCGTCCTAGCTGTTCCAGCTCAAGGAGCAGCAAAAGTATTGCAACATCCTCCGCAGGTTGTGCGAGAGCCATGCGATGCACTCCGGTGATGCCCAGAGATGCGAGGGTATGGCAGACACACTCTAGATCTTCCAACTGCTCTTCAACCGTTTGCGGAAATTTGGCTTCGAGTGGGCCACTGATAAAATAACAGACTTCCGGTTCGCGAAATTCGCCGGATGGCATGTTGTCGGCCCCCAGAACTATTTTATCCTCCATATCCAGTTCTTCAATAAGAAGCGGATAGGGGGGCATGGTATGCAGCAAGTCTGCTTCTTCGAGGGCTTTGGTGTTGCCCCAGACTGTATGCAGGTCGTGAGCAGATACCAGCAGCGGTTTATCACTGACCAGCTCATCCAGCATGTGGCGGCAGGTTGCGGCAGGGATGATTGGATCATCGAAGTAATGTAGCCCGAAAACATACAGTACCGATTCATTTTTGCACTTCTGCGCAAAGTCGGAAATGCACGCCTTAAACTGGTCGATAGAGGTAACATTCTCCACATTGCAGGCCCGCAACTGCTGCATGGCCACGGCTAGGTGCAGATGCGAATCAGTGAAGCCTGGTAGAACGGATTGATTTTTCGCATCAATCATCTGGGTGTTCGGACCGGTAACCGCTTCTATTTCTTCTGCGGATCCTACTTGTGTGATTATATTGTCGACAATGGCAATATGCTGAATGAATTTGTCAGCACCAGTGCCCAGGCAGGCATTCTGAATAACCAAGTCGGCGGTGGTGGCGGGATTATATTCCAGCGGTGACTCCAGCAGCGGGGTGTTATCGGGTGACAATTGTGAGTGATCAAGATCACGTTTGCCGGCTTTGAAAAATTTTGGATATTTTCGTGAAATCATTTTGAACAATTCTGTTTCGGCTCTTTTGGGACAATCCATGTTGTGCTTCCTTCATTTTTTTTATTTATTCTCTAACGTTTGCCTTCACGGGCGGCGGTACGCCGTACCGTGCATTGCTGGGTTATGTAAATCTGGGGCTGAAATCACTTTTGAGCACTACCCGCTACATGGATATCACACACGTTCAGTGCACTTGGATCCCCAGCTGTTTTCGGTTTTTCCTGTGCGTAGACAGAGATAATGCCTTTCGTTTGCCATCGAACAGGATCGATCAACGGTTCACCCACAAATTGCTTGGTGGATGTCCAGAGTCGCCGCCAGTCCTTCCATTCACCTTTGACCGTGGCTGTCATGAGCACCATATTCCACCCCTGATCGACACCGTGGTAATCTAGGTTATCACTTTCGCCGTAAAGCACATATGCGTTTCCGTTTTCGTCGACAACGATTTGCGGTTTGCGGCCCTGAAACGGTAGCTTATTTGTGTGCCATGTGCCGTCTGTGCCACGCCAGTAGTGATAGTATATCCAAGAGTTGAGATCTGTGTTGTATTTTTCCGCATCTTGCCGGTTCTGCCAGTTTACAACATGAACCCGACCAGCGGGGTCGATGTGCTGTGTCGTGGTATTCATTTGGCCCCATAGATATAGCGTCGGTCGAACAACAATGCCGGGTGTATTGATGCCGATGGATTCCGGTATTCCTGTCGGGGTGGTTCCAATCGCAGCCACAAGGTTTCCGTCATTGTCTTTCCAGGTCCGCCCGTAATCGTCGCTCCACGCATAGCAAATGTCATGATTGGTTCTGAGATCCCTAATTCCACTTGAAGGACGCTCGCGCCAACACCATGTGATGTGAAGCCGGCCATCTGGATCGTAGCGGACAGGGTTGGGATATGCGCATCTCGATTCGCTTGTTTTGTATTGACCTTCTTGTGTGAAGAGCATTCCGAGGATGTCCCATTCCCCTGCCGCTGCGGAGTATTCGGCCAAGTACCAGTCGCCCCTGCCGGATCCCCCCAGCCGATAGATAAGTTGCAGGTCACCCGTGGGCGTACTGAAGAATTGCGGATACGTCACTTTGTTGAGTTGTTTGCCTGCCAGCGTGGATGTCGTCTGACCGAAACTCTTCACGCTCCACTCGAATTCATCCGGTCGGAGAGCCAGACCTGGGACAGATTTGCGATAATGTAAAATGGAGTCGTGGTGGTCGTAAGAGAGGTGTATAGTCCCGTCTCCTTCGCAAATCCCCAACACGACGACTCTGTGAACATCATCGCTAGTCATACGGTAGTCCTCGAACCGGATGCTGTGCCAGGAGCCGTCGTCGAGTTTTCTGCGGGCAAGACATACGGCACCACCGTCTGCATAGTAGGTTGCATACTGATATCCGTTGAATGTGAGAACAGCCTCCTGCTGAAATGTCTGACCATTGAAGCTTGTTCCATAAGGCCCCTTTGGCAGATTCAACGCTGCCGGATCGACCACCGAATCATAAATCATATTTTGCTCTAGCTCCTTTTCGTGCGGGGATTCCGCAATAAGTTTCAAACTGATACCCAATAACAGCGTTGCCGATACCACAGCAATCCTTGGGCGTGAGTGATACGCTCTTGGCATCTATTTCTCCTGCACAACAAGTATTATACGAATGTTCGTAAAATAATGTCTTTCAATATTTTATTAATAAATTCAAAGGCAGAAAGTTCACCTTTGAAGGTTAGTTTGTTGCTAAAATCAGCTTTAAACCAGCTGTTTATAACAATTATTCTTCTAAAGCTAACTAGAGCATACTGTTCAATTCAATTTGCAAGTGCAAGAGTTTTACCCAGCTACTAACCAAGCTAGACATTTATATATTGTTCTAAGACCAATATAAAATTAGTAGCTGGGCTAAAAAGCTTGCAGATGAACTCTAATCAAAAGTTTATACAATTGATGAATCTGTAATGCGATAATACGCATTCCCGCCTTGCGGGACTAGCAGAGCTAGCCTGCAGCATGTTACCCCGCTATCACTTTGCCTTTTTAAGCAAAGTGATAGCGGGGCGAAAATGCCTTATGGCAAAATGTAGGCCATTCCGCTTCGCTTCATTGCTGTCGCAAGCTCCAGCCTCAGCAAGCTGGTCCACATTCTCACATTAAACCCTGTTTACCATTTACTATTAACCATAAACTAGATAGCGAAGCGTGTTGGTTCCGTTTTATCCAACAGAACGATGGAGTAGTTGAACTTGTAGTCGCCTGGGAATAGTTTGTATTTGTCCAGAGCGTCTGGTCCACAACTTGAGTTGCCGACGCCACGTTGTTTGTAGTCGAGCAAAACTGTTACTGCATCTCTGTTTTTAACATCGCATGTATGATATGCTTCTGTTAAATCTTCCGGGGTGAAGTGATGTGCTGAGAAGCTGCAGATTTCTTCTGCAATGAATTCAACACCTGTCTTGCTGTCATCAACTAAGCCGAACCAGCGAACTTCTTCTTTGTTACCATTTTCCTGTGGCAGGATGTATGGGTAGTACTGTTCTGCAACTGTACCAGAGAAGAGGCTTGTATATGCTCCAGCTTTTCTATCGCAATATGTTTCCTGTGGTCCTAGACCGTACCATGAAAGGTTTGTGAATTCTTTTGCAACAGTCATTTTGACACCAAGTCTTGGCAGATCTGCAAGATCTTTATCAACATTGAAACGATTTGCAACATTGATTACACCATTTGAGTTGATTGTATATTTTTGTTCAACATCAAAACCTTTGTCTGAATCTTTGCAAAGGAAGCGTTGTTTTATGTCGATGACACATGCTCCATCTTGTTCAGAAACTTCAATGTTATTTTCTGTTTTGGTGATATCTTTGTATCCGGCTCTCATCCAGATTCCCAGTGGTTTCCATTCGGCAGTCCACTGTTCTTTTTTGCCTTTTACGCCATCGTTATCAAGGATGCCACGCCAGATGTTGAATTCAGGTCCTGACTCAACAACTACTTTTCCATCTACGATGATATTTTCCAGTTTACCATCTTCTTTGTTAAGAGTAACAGAGAACTTGCCATCGCTGCTGCTGATTGTTGAACCTTCAACTGTCAGACTTGCATCAGTTGTCTCAACTGTTGACGCTGTTTCTGTTCCTTCCCAAGGAAGTTTGAATTGATTTGTTGTCACGATATGATCTTTTTCGCACCATGGCATTGCTTCAACTGTTTTGCAACAGAAGTTGATGTATGCTTCGTCACCAATTTTCATTGCTGGTTTTTCAAGATCAATTGAGATTGTCGTTGAAGCTTGTGGAGCCAATGATTGGTTGCCAAGCTGACCGCTTGCAACAACTTTACCATCAATTTCGACGCACCATTCAGTTTCTACCCAGTCGCTTGTCTGGAAGTAGTCTGTGTTTGTGATTGTGAATTGACCTTTTGCAATCTCTTCTTCTGTAGCAGTTATTTTGATTGGTTGTACAAGTTTTTTGAATTCGAACATTGCCGGGTGTGGCTGGCGATCTGGTGAGATCATTCCATTACAGCAGAAGTCTACGTCGTTAGGGAAGTCGCCAAAGTCGCCACCGTATGCCCAGTATTCTTCGCCATCATCTGTTTTCTTGGATATACCTTGGTCAACCCAATCCCATATGAAACCACCTTGCTGTCCGTGATACTTATATGTTGCATCCCAGTATTCTTTAAGGTTACCATTTGCATTACCCATTGCATGTGAGTATTCACATGGAATGTATGGGCGAGGATCTTTTGATTGTTCGCCAGTTGCAACAACACTGTCATAGTGTGGGTACATTGGATCAATAAAATCATTTCCAAGTGCAGACGCAGGCATGTTAGATTTTGCCAGTACCTCTGGACTGCTCCAGTCTCTGCGCAATGCACCTTCATAGTGCATGATTCTTGTTTTGTCGTTGGCTCTAATCCATTTTGCAATGTTCACGTGGTTTTCACCATAGCCAGATTCATTACCCATTGACCATCCGAAGATACATGCATGGTTTCTATCGCGTTGCACCATTCTTGTGCCGCGTTCAAAGAATGCATTTTTCCAGCGGTTATCACGGCAGATTGTAGTGTAGTTGTCGTGACTTTCGATATTTGCTTCATCAAGAATAAGAATTCCGTACTGATCGCAAAGATCATACCATTTAGGATCATTTGGGTAGTGAGCTGTTCTTACTGCATTGAAGTTGAATTGTTTTAGAAGACGTATGTCTTTCATCATCATTTCAACTGGTACGGCTTTGCCGTGGTAAGGGTCGTGATCATGGCGGTTTACACCCTTAATTAGAACCGGTTTGCCGTTGATAAGCAGTTGCTTGTCTTCAATTTTTACAGATTTGAATCCAATTTTAAATGCTGTGCATTCAATAAGTTCCCCATTATCTGTCTTTAGAGAAACAAGAAGTTTATAAAGATTTGGCTGTTCTGCAGACCATGCTTTTACGTTAGGAATTTCTGCTTCAACAGTTAGTTCTCCATGGCTTTCAATGAAGATATTGCTTACTTTACCTTTTGCAGGATTTTGCAATACAGCATTTCCTTCTGCATCAAAAAGCTGAGCTTCGATATTGAAGAAAGCTTCATCACCTTTGTTGCCTTGGGTTGAAGCATCAACTGTTTCGTTGATTTTTGCAAAAATTGCAAGTTTACCATCTTGGTAGTCATCTGAAAGAGTTGCTTCAGTATATACGTCTTCAATGTATGTTTGTGGTTGCTCGTAAATATAGACATCACGATAGATGCCTGCCATCCACCAGTGATCCTGATCCTCAATGTATGAAGCATCACTCCAACGGATTACCATTACAGCAAGTGTGTTTGTGCCTTCTTTGATAAAGTTTGAAATGTCAAATTCAGCAGCAAGTCTAGAGTCCTTGCTCATGCCTACGAATTGGCCATTCATGTAGATGTAGAAACAACTTTCGCAGCCATCAAAATGGAGAACAGTTCTTGGAACTGTTTTTGAAGATTCAAATGTTGTTCTATAAACACCTGTTGGGTTTTCTTCAGGAACAAATGGATAGTTGTTTTCAAAAGGCATTTGCACATTTGTGTAATGAGGTTTGTCGTACCCTTCCATTGTCCAGTTGGCAGGAACGGTGATGAGATCCCATGCTGTTGAATCAAAATCTTCTGCAAAAACTTCTGCTGGTACTGCTTCAGGTTTGTCAAATAGCTTGAATGACCACTTCCCATTTAGAAATTGTACTTTGTCAGATTGTGTTCTATCACACGTTAGTGCTTTTTCTTCAGATGAGAATGGGTATGTTGTTGACCGCATTTCTGTTCTGTTTATTTGTGTAAGTTCCGGGGTTTCCCATGGCTTTGCAAATATTTTTGTATCAATTATGTTCACTGTGTATTCCTCTTTATTGTAGTCTTAATAAAATTAAGATATTTTTGTTAAAATAAAACAGTAGATTATATTTTTTTATCTTGATTTGCAAGACATATATTGATGGTTTTGAGTAAAATAAAGGCTGTTTGGTTGGTTGATGGGAGAATAATGGGAATTATGGGAATGATGGGAATTATGTGCCGGCTGTCGCCGGCGAGGAGGGGGCTGATGCACGGTCGTTGGTTGGGTGAACGGCATGCTATATTTTTAGTGTCTCGCGCAGCTTGTGCTTCAGTTCTATTCGTGTGAAGGGTTTCTGAATGAACCCATCTAAGCCATTATCAAAACGACTTGTCACGTCTTGTTCAGCATATCCACTAATCAGAATCACGCAGGCATCTTTACGGATACGCTTAATTTCCTGAAACACTTGCTCACCGTTCATTTTCGGCATTGTCATATCTAGAAGAGTTATTATGATTTTGTCGGCGTTATTGCGAAATATCTCGAGACCCTCTTCGCCGCTGTGAGAGGTAATAACGTCGAAGCCGAATGTTGAGAGCATATATTTCAGTGTCTTGCAGATGTGTTCTTCGTCGTCGATGACAAGTACGGTTCCGCTTGTCTGCCATTTGTCTGACTGTTGAATCTGTTGCTCCCTGTTTGAGGCTTTGTCAATTATAGCCGGAAAGTGAATGGTAAAAGTTGTGCCTTTTCCCTGTTTGGAATTTACCTGAATTGTCCCATTATGTCCTCGAACAATGCCTATTACTGATGCAAGCCCAAGTCCCCGTCCAGTGAATTTGGTAGTGAAGAATGGGTCAAAGAGTTTTTCGAGCGTTTTGTTGTCCATGCCGCATCCCGTGTCGGTAACATGGAGACATACATAATTGCCGTCAGCAATATATTCGTTTGGGTAAGTATTTTTCAGTCTTGTTTTGTTGTAATGTCGAGCCTCGGTTGTGATTGAGATGGTGCCTTGATTAGTTCCTATTGCTTCATTGGCGTTTGTTACCAGGTTCATGATGACCTGCCTGATTTGGGTGGCATCTCCCTTTACGGACGGGAGATCATCGGCAAGGTTTAAGCAAAGTTCTGCATTCTTGAAGGTTGAGATGTTGAGGAGAGGGAGCATGTCCTTGATGATGGATGAAAGATTCAGTGGTTCGATGATAAAGCTACCTTTGCCTGAGTAAGCCAGCATTTGCGAGCATAAATCTGCGGCTCGTTTAGAAGAGCTGACAATTTCTTTGAGGTTCTGATGTGCTGGTAATTCTTCAGAAATATCGAGCAGGGCAAGATCCGCATTGCCAAGTATAGCCATCAGAATATTATTGAAGTCATGGGCTATTCCCCCCGCCAGAATTCCCATACTTTCTAGTTTCTGCGCATGTTGGAATTGTATTTCCATTTGTTTGCGTTCTTCTTCTGCTTTTTTCTGTGCACTAACATCCTCATAGATGGTAACGACATGACCGCTGGGAAGTTTGTATACCTCATAATCTCGCCACGAGCAGATTTGCCCGTTATTGTATTGGACTGTTGGTGGATGTTCTGCTTCGTCAGTACGCCAAACTCGGCGAAAGACATCTAACAAGCCGTTATTCTTGATTTCAGGAAATACTTCTGTAACGCACTTACCTAAAATGTCCTCCCGTTTGACTTTTTCTATAAGTTCACCCGCACGGTTGAAATCTTTAAATACGAAATCCTCTCCATCGGCTACGGCTTCGTAGACCGCCACACCGCTACTCATATGATTGAACAGTTCAACATATTGTTTTTTGCTTGTACGCAGATCTACAAGGGCGCGCAGTCGCGAACAAAGATGACCGACTGTTGAGGCGTATAGAATTAACAATTCAATCCGTTCTTCAGTAATAGGCTCTCCTGACAGCAGGTTGTCAATAGGCATACAGCCTATGACGTTTGCCCCGTCCCAGAGACCTGCCACGGCTGTTTCTCCTTTGCCGATAGCTTTCCCGTATTCATTGTACAATGAATTGTCTTTATTGTGAAAATAGGTGATTTTACGTGATAAGATTTCTCCCATAGGTCCATTTTTGCAGTTTACAGATTTGTTACGTTCATCACGCAAAGTGCCGTCTTCGCCAATGCCAAATGTTCCATGGACTTGATATGGTTCATCGTTCGAAACAAGCCATGTGCTCATACGATCAAAACCAAGTTGTTCGTGCCCCAACTCAATGGCACGTCGGAACAGGTCGTCAAGTGTATCTGCTTTGGAGAGCTCGTTTGTGATACTGTGTAATGCCCTTAAATATTCATGGAAGCTCTTTTTGTTTGTAAGGTTGTCGTTGTTGTGTTTCATGACTGACTTGCACTCGTTATGGTTTTGCCTTTCGCATTTAATATTTATCAAAGAATATGATAAATTTGTTGTTTAGTCAAGCAATTACAAATGGGAATTATGGGAATTATGGGGATTATATGCCGGCTACCGCCGGCGAGGAGAGGTGAGGATGCGTGTGCCGGCGAGGGTGGTTTTGGTGTGTTGGTGGGTTGGGGGTGAATTGTGCGGAAAATTTAATTTCAATTTTTTTGTTGAATGTTTAAATAAGTTTTTGTATATTTTCAAATTAAAGGAGATCGTAAGATGTCAATTGCAACCCCAGAAATTCAAGCTACTGCGAGGTAACGCAAAGATCTTCGTTGCAGTGTTAAGGTAATGCAAGCTGTTAAGAGGGAAGAGAGATGGGAATGATCCGCCTTCGCTCTATGCGACTACTGTGCGACAAGACCAGCATTGACTTGCAATTTAAACACGGCAATAAGTTTCTCCGAGCCGGAGCGACTCGGCTACAGTTGTTGTATAACAAAATCAGTGTTTTGCGTAGGTTTCACGTCTTGTAGCCGCGTCCCGTGGGCGCAGGATTAACCCCGTTCATTTAATGGTTCGTTTTCGCTTTGTTATGGGGTGAAGAGTGCTGCTGTTGATTCTTTGTTTAGTTCTACGAGTGTTAAAATACCAAGTATGGTTCCAAAAGGCATCATGCAGCATTCGATGGCTGCGATTACGATGCAGAATATTTTGTTTTTTATGGTCGTTTGTTTTTAAGAGCATTTTTAACTATCGTATTACAAACAACTTCTGATGCAATTTTATGCATGTCAACTTTTCATGATAATGAGGACATTATCGCTCCCGTTTTTGCAATACAATACTGATTTGTAGATTTTAAGGTAGCACAACCTTCAAGGTTGTAGGCGTTTCTCACTTGCATACGACCAGCGGGAGTACAGCTGTAGGTAGGCCATTACACTGCGTTTTATTGCTGTCGCAGGCTCCAGCCTCACTCCCACTGGTCGTGGTTCAACAGAAATGAAGCGAAGCGTAATGACCTAACCTGGAAGCGTGCGTTACCTCAAACACACCTGCAACGAAGATCG